>NZ_CAURKP010000009.1:0-85705 GCF_963525155.1 uncultured Rhodococcus sp. | reverse complement strand
AGGAGATGAACGGGCTGAGTGGAATCAGCAATCCGAGCGGCCACAGGTACCTCTTGCGGTCGCGCCAGCGCGGATTTTCGCCGGACGGCGAGTCGGTGTTCTGGACAGCGTTCGATTCGGTACGCCGTGCGTCGGAAGTCGCTGTCATTCGCCGATCTCGCCTTTCGTCCCCTCGAACGATTCGCCCCACGCACCGTTCACGCTCAGCAAACCACGACTCCCGCGCTGACGGATGTGGTCGTGAACGCACGACGCCCTACTGGAAACCCGACCGGGACACATGTCCGGCACGCGCTCTCCCCCGAGTAGCCACTGTTCACCCTGACAGCTGATTCGGACAAAATACCCCATCGATCTGCGGCAATGGACACCGCATCAACCTTTTGCTGCGCCTCGAAACGTCAAGGGTCTGGCAAGACCAGCCCTGGTCCGGTTCAACGAAGTAACGGTAACCAGCCGTGACAGAAATCATAAGCAGAGGACAGGATTCTCACCCGGAGCGGCAACCAAAAGGACTGCGCGCCCTCAACTGGTCAGTTGCGGGCGCGCAGTCAAAAGGTGAGCAAGCCTCAGAGCGTTGCGAACACCTTCGTTTTCACTTCGTTCAGCCAACCGTTCGCGGTCACGAAATCTGTGACGCTCGACTGCAATCCGAAGACGTGCCCGGCCTGCGCCGCCGGCAGCCTCGTGAAGAGGTTGTCGTCGAGGACCGCCTGAACCGCCGCACTGGTCGACCCGTCCGCGTTCAGCGGATACAGCACGACCGTCACACCGTTCAGGATGTCGGCCAACTGCTCCATCGGATAGGACGCGTATCCGGCATCGGTGTAATTGGTCGGAACACCGGGCCCGTACGCCAATCCGAGTTCGTTGACGACCAAATTGCCGATCGCACCGGTGGGCTGCTGAACCGAGAAAGCGCCGGGTGCGTCTCCGAGTGAAATGTGAATCCACTTGTTGGTCGCGATCACGTCGGCGTACTCGCCACGGACACGTTCGAGATTCTCTTCGTAAGCAGTCCGCGTCGACTCGAGCACGTCGGTCTTACCAATTGCCTCAGCAAGCTCGGTGGTGATCTTTTTCCAGTCGCCTCTGCTCTCCCCCTTGACGATGACAGTGGGGGCAATGCCGGACAGACGGTCGAACGCCGCTTGGTCCACCTCGTCGGCATCGCCGACAATGATGTCGGGATCTGCCGCAGCGATCGCTTCGAAGTTCATTTCCCCGAAAGGCCCGATGGTCGGGAGCCCGTCGACGAAGGCCTGCTGCTCCGGCGTGAATTCACTGATCCACTTGCCGTAGTCCTGCACAGCAGCCGGTTTCACTCCGAGAGACATGAGCTGCCAAGGAGTGTCGTACGACGCGGCGACGACGCGCTCAGGTGAAACCGGAACCTCGATGTCCCCGTACGCCGACGCGACGGTCCGGACGTCCGTCTGCTCGGAATCGGCCGACGACGAGGAACAGCCGCTCACCACCATCGCACCTACGACGGCAACCGCCGCCGCTGCGATGACTCTGGAACCGAAAGAAAATGATCGAATTGCGCGCACGCAGAACTCCTACAGGGTGATTGTTTAGCCAACCCTAAGTTCATTCTGCGGCACGGCACAAGTCCGATCGAGGCGCTTAGAGTCGCTGTTCGGACTAGTCCTGTAGCCAATCGGTCATTGGCGCGCGCGGATGATCGATCAGGCTTGCAAACTCCCCCGGTGTCACGCCCATCGTTCGACGAAAAGCCGCACCGAACGCGCTTTCGGAACGAAAACCCGTCTTCCGCGCCACAAACGAGATGCTTCGACCGAGTGCCAGAAGTTGCATCGCGTGATGAGCCCGCAATCGCATACGCCATTCCGAGAAGGTCAATCCGGTCTCGGCCGGAAACCTTCGTGTGAGAGTCCTCGTGCTGACTTTTGCGTCGGCGGCCCACTCCTCGACCGATCGGGTGTCGGCCGGGCTGGCAACCAACTGGTCTGCGATCTGCCGAAGCCACGGCGTCGTCGGCAGCGGTACATCGAAAATCAGTCGCGGAACAGGTTCGACGAGGTCGATGGCAAACGCCTCGGCTCGCCGACGCGCCGCGTCCGTCAAGTCGTCTCGGGTGAGGTGATCGAGTACTTGTTCGAGCAGCGGAGGGGTGGACAAGGCCACCACACGATCCAACCCGGTCACATCGGATGCCACCAACCACGTGCACGACAATTCTGTGCCGCTGCGCGCTGTCACCTCGTGGGGAACAAAGGACGGGATCCACAGACTGACTCCGCTCGGCACCGTGTACACAGTCTCCGGAGTACGGACCTCGAGAACACCGTCGATCGCCCACAGCAATTCGTGATCGCTGTGGCGGTGCATCTCCCAGGTGTAGTCCGAATCGACGGCCAGCCGATTGGTCGCCAACCGCAAGTACCCGTCGGCACTGACGCGCAGCGGTCGAACGACGCGTTGCCACTCGGACAGTTCGTCGAGCGGACTGCTGAGCGGGTAGTCGATCTGCTCGCTCACCGCAGCGTCGACAGTTCGGGATGTCCGAACAGGCCAGGCAACCCACCGGTGTGCAGGAAGACCGTTTTTGATCCCGCCGTGATGGCTTTGCCCTTCACGAGTTGGATCAATCCCGCAAAGGCTCGGCCGGTGTACGTCGGGTCGAGGAAGATGCCCTCAGTACGAGCCAAACATCGGATCGCGCCGGCTGATGCATCCGTGAGCGTCGAATATCCTTGTCCAACTTGGTTTCGCAGGATCTGAAGATCTGCGGCTCGCACGGTCGGACCAGGCATCTCGTCCAACAACCCAGCGACAGTCGACACCGGGTCGGCAACAGCCCCGACGTCGACGCCCACAACTCTGTCGACGCCCAGATGCGCGACAAGGCCTGCCATCGTTCCACCCGATCCGAGTGCAACCACGACGCGATCGACGCAGGCGAGTTGCTGTTCGATCTCGCGTGCGCAGTCCACGTATCCCTGCGCAGCCACCGCGCTGGTACCACCGAAGGGAATGACAAAAGGAACACCGCCCGACTCAGCAATTGCCTCCGCCGCGGCGTCGACCGCGGATGCCGTGTCCCCACCGGCCCAGACGATCTCAGCGCCCGCGAGTGCATCCAGAACGAGATTTCCCTGCGCGGATTCCGGCTCGGCACCACCGAGCACCAGGACACACCGCAATCCCAAACGGGCTGCTGCGGATGCAGTCAACCGAGCGTGATTGCTTTGCGGCGCACCGGTAGTGATCAGTGTCGTCGCGCCGACGGCCAAAGCCTGAGCGCAGGTGTACTGCAGCTTTCGGATCTTGTTGCCGCCACCGCCCAGGCCGGTGACGTCGTCACGTTTGATCCACAGGTCTTCCGGCCCCAATCCGAGTGCCAGCGCGCAACGCGCCAGAGGTTCGACGGGCGTCGGCCAACTGCCCAAGATGATCGGCTGTACGGCGGAACTCAACATTTGACGAGTCTAGTTCGACGGTCCGTCTACAGTCTGGGCTCGCCTACAGTCTGGATATGGGAACTTTCACGACGACCACACACGACGTGCCGCTGACCGTCAGCCGACCGGATTCGCCAGGAGAACCGAAGCATGCGGTGGTGGTTCTCCAAGAAGCGTGGGGCGTGAACAAACACATCGAGAGCATCCTCGAGCGTCTCGCCGATGCCGGCTACCTTGCCGTCGCCCCGCATCTCTACCATCGCGGCGCGCAGACCTCCTTCACCGACTTCCCGTCCGCGAAGGATGCGCTCATGGCACTCGATAGCACAAGCATCGGCCACGACGTACGTGCCGCTGTCGACTACAGCCGATCCGAGGGAGCAGACAGAGTCGGCTCCCTCGGATTCTGCATGGGCGGCACCGCATCCCTGTGGTGTGCCGCCGTACCCCTCGTCGATTCCGCTGTCACGTACTACGGTGGCGGCGTTGCAGAAGCCCGATGGGATGGGATTGCCGCAGGCACCGAACTCGCTGCGCAACTGCAGGTCCCATGGCTCGGCCATTACGGCGACTTGGATCCGAGTATCCCACCCGAGAGCGTCGAGCAATTGCGCGCAACCGCCTGCGACCTTGCCCGGGTGTACCGTTATTCCGACGCCGGCCACGCGTTCAACAACGACACTTCGGCCAGCCACTACGCCCCGAACTCTGCTGCCATCGCGTGGACCCGCACTATGGAGTTCTTCGCCGAAACCCTTTGATTGCAGCGTGAGTCAGGGCACCCGCTTGACCACCGTGCCGGTAATCTCGTCCTGAACCTGCTCAGCCGTCACCGCTCGACTCTGTGCCCGACGTGAGCGGGTGAAGTAGTAGATGCCGATCACGGCGAGGACAAACGGTACCCCGAACACCAAGGTCATCTTGAAATCCTCGACCCACAACGTCGTGACGAGGATCGCGACCATGAGGACACCTCCCAGTATCGTCCCCACCGGGAAGAACGGAATCGTGAAGGAAAGTGTCCGTCCTTCGCTCGCCATCCGCTTGCGAAAGAACCAGTGCGTCACGAAGATCAGCAGCCACGTCGCCATTGCCCCGAACATCGACAGCGAGATCATCAAGGTGAATGCCTGCTCGGGAAAGAGAACGTAGACGATTGTTGCGACGGCGATACCCGACGTCGACAGCAGCAAGGCATTGACCGGTGAGCCGTTGGCCCTGACCTTGCCGAGAATGGCCGGCGCGTCACCAGCACGGGAGAGCGAGAACATCATTCGCGAAGACACGTACAACTGACTGTTCATCGCGGACAGTGCGGCAATGATCACCACGAAGTTCAGCACGCTGTCTGCGCCCGGAATCTTTACGACCTGCATCACCGTGACGAAGGGACTTCCGCCGCTCAAGATCTTGTCCATCGGAGCAATTGCCAGAATCAAAGCAAGGGTTGCGATGTAGAAGACGAACAGTCGGACGATCGTCACACGGAACGCCTTCTTCACCGCCACCGCGGGGTTTTCCGCCTCACCGGCTGCAATGGCGATCATCTCGATGCTCAAGTAGCTGAAGATCGATACGATCACGGCAAACCACATGCCGGACAAACCATTCGGGAAGAATCCGCCACCGGCCGTGTAGTTGTGAAATCCGTAGTCCGGGTTCCCGCTACCGAACACTACGTACGCTGCCATCACGATGAATGCCACGATCGCGAAGACCTTGATCGTCGAGAACCAGTACTCCATCGTTCCGAAGGCCTTGACGTTGAACATGTTCACGCCGATCAGCACCCCGGAGAACAACACGATCCACAGCCACGACGGTACGTCGGCGAACCAGAACTGCATGTATTCACCGATCGCGGTCACCTCGGTACCGACCGCGAGGACGATGCAGGACCAGTAGAGATAGCGGACGAGGAAGCCGATCAACGGTCCGACGTAGAACTCTGCGTAGGCGCCGAACGAACCCGATGTCGCATGTGCGACGGTCATTTCGGCGAGGGCACCCATCAGCAGCAGGGCGATCAACCCGCCGATCGCGTAACTGATGATGACGCTCGGCCCGGCAAAACCGATGGCGAACTTACTGCCGAGGAAGAGTCCGGTGCCGATTGCACCGCCGAGCGCGATCATGCTCATCTGCTTGGGGCCGAGTTCGCGTTTGAGACCTGATTCTCGCTGCTGGATGTTCTTGAAATCACTCATGAAAGCTCCTTGCGAAAGGCGGTACCTCCCGGTCCGCGGAAACTTGGAAGAATCAGGTGACTGCGTCGCGCTCGCGGAATTCGGGGCGATCCCAGGACTTGTTCTCGAGGATGTCTCGCAACACGTCGACGGCATTCCACACGTCGGCATATCCGAGATAGAGCGGAGTGATACCGAACCTCAACACTCCGGGTTCGCGGTAGTCGCCGATGACGCCCCGCGCGATGAGAGCCTTCATGATCGAATAGCCCTCGGGATGAACAAAACTCACGTGCGATCCACGACGCTCATGTTCGCGAGGCGTGATCAACTCCAAACCGTAGGCAGCGCAACGCTCCTCGACGAGGTCGATGAAGAGATCGGCCAGCGCGAGCGACTTGCTCCGAATGTCGGCCATGTCAGCTTTGAGCGCGACGTCGAGACCACATTCGACAAGAGACAACGACGTGATCGGCTGAGTACCACTGAGAAAGCGCCGTATTCCTGCGCCGGGTTCGTAGGCCGACTCCATCGCAAATGGTCGCGCGTGCCCCCACCACCCGGACAGCGGCTGGATTCCGGTGTTCTGATGGCGACGGTTGACCCAGATGAATGCAGGTGAACCCGGACCACCGTTGAGGTACTTGTACGTACACCCCACCGCGAAGTCGGCGTCGGCGCCGCCCAGGTCGACAGCGACGGCGCCGGCCGAGTGTGCGAGATCCCAGATCATGAGCGCGCCACGTTCCTGCACTGCTGCAGTGACTTCCGTCATCGCATACAGGTTTCCGGTGCGGTAGTTGACGTGCGACAACATCACCACGGCGGTGTCTGGTCCTACTGCTTCGGTGAGGTCGCCCGGTTGGTCGATCAGGCGTAGTTCGTATCCCTGATCGAGCAGCGAGATGATGCCCTCCGCAATGTAGAGGTCAGTGGGGAAATTGTCGCGCTCGGAGACGATCACCTTCCGGCTGGGATCCTGTGCAGCCGCGATGGACAGCGCGGAGGCCAATGCCTTGAACAGGTTGATCGACGTCGAATCCGTTACTACCACTTCGCCTTTACCTGCTCCCAGCAACGGGGCAAGTTTGTCACCGAGGCGGACCGGGAGGTCGAACCATCCAGCCTCGTTCCAACTGCGAACCAAGCCGTTGCCCCACTCGTCGCCGATCACTCTCGCGGCGCATTCCTGTGCGGCAATAGGACGCGCGCCGAGTGAGTTTCCGTCGAAGTAGAGAACGCCCTCCGGAATCGCGAACTCGCGGCGGAACTCCCTCAGGGGATCCACTGCGTCGGCCTTGACGCAGTCTTCCAACGAAAGGGTGGTTGTCGATGTCATGACGATTCTTCTCCTGTATGTGTCGGTCTTGAAAGTGATGAAGGCAGAGTCCGGAGCACGGCGCGTACCGGGCTGGCATCGAGGTCGAGGAACTTCAGCGGCAGTGCGATCAACTCGTAGTAGCCTTCGTCGACGTCGTCGAGGCAAAGTCCTTCGAGGATCGCGACGCTACGATCGCTTGCCGCGTGGTGCCCGTCCATGGTCTTGCTGTCCATCGGATCGAACGAGGCGCCGTCGATTCCGATCAGAACTCCACCGCGGTCGGCGAACCAGTGGGTCAGCTCCGGAGAAACACCGGCGAAGTCGTTGTCCCACTCGCGCGGGTACTTCGGGTACGTCCTCAGAATCAGCCGTTGCGGCAGATGGCCGCCGAGTCGCTCCACCGTCTCTTCGACGGGCCTGATGCATGCGGCACCGTCGACCCCCGTCATGTCGACCACCAGTGCTTCGCCGAGATAGGGCTCGAGGGGAACAGAACCGATGGTCGCGCCGTCGATGCGAGTGTGCGCCGGGGCATCGGCGTGAGCACCGATATGCGGAGTGGTGGTGATTCGGTTGATGGTGACGGCGTCACTGCCGCCGAGGTCTGACGTGACAGCGCGGGTGAAGGCGGTATCGCCTGGCCACACGGGCGTCGATTCGGAGATAGGCGGGCTGATGTCGATCAACCGTGCCACCCAGTCGCCCGTGTGTCCGTCGCCCGCGTGTCGGCCGATCCTCGGAAGCATCCAGACCCCTTCGTCGCAACAGTCGACTGTGTCGATCTCGACCGTTTGATATTCGATGTGTTTGGCAAAAGCTAGGATCATCGACGGGCGCGGTCAATAGATGCTGAATATTTTCGCGACGGCAGGGAGAAATCGGATGATAAATGCGATCGAACGGGCAGCTGCCGCAGCTCGGCCGAATCATGTTCGGCTCGACGACGTCGATACAGCGATTCTCCGCGAACTCGTCCGGGATGCACGCATCCCCAACAATGCACTCGCCGAGAAGGTAGGGATAGCGCCGTCGACCGCTCTGGCGCGGATGCGCGCTCTACGCGAATCGGGCGTCATCAAGGGGTTTCACGCAGACATAGACCTCGAGCTACTCGGCCTCGAGATCTCGGCGTTGGTGTCGATTCTGATTCACTCCCACGCCAGGAGCCGGATGACGGAAATTGCCGAGCACCTGAGCGGATTGGATTCCGTTCAGCGAGTGTTCCTGATGAGTGGGGACCGTGATCTCCTGGTACACGTGTCGTGTGAATCCCCTACTCGGCTTCGCGATTTCGTCAGCGCGCACCTCAACGATCCGGCCATCGCCAATACCCAGACCAACCTGATTTTCAGCGAACTGCGGCAGGGTGACTGAACCGCAGCTCTCGCCAAGGCGTCTTCGGGTGCTTCCGAGATCGACACCTCGATTCGAACTTCCCCCACTAGAGTCGGACAGCATGTTGCCACTCGGGTTGTCCATGCTCTGGGAGTCGGTGGAGCCGGAAGCCGCTCTGAAGCAGCGATTCGGATTCAACAGCTTCCGCGCAGCCACCCATTGGGTCTCGGCGGTACTCGAGCAGACTTGGGGATTGACGCCCTCGAATGCTCGCGAATGGCGATCAGTGACCAGAACGCGATCGTGTGGGTTGCGAGCGCCCGCGGTGGGCTGGTGGTGAAGTGGTCGCGCGCCACCGATCGCTTCCCGAAGCTGGAGGCGTCGACGCGACTGCTGAGCGCACTCGCCGGGCAGGGTGCGCCCGTTCCGTCGCCAATCACTTCCCTGAACGGATTGGACCGGGAAACACTGGAAGGGCCTTCGTGCGCAGTGTCGTTCACCGTACTGCCGGAGTTGGCGGGAGATTGGTTGGACGTGCAGGACCACGCGGCGGTCCATTCGGCAGGAGCATGTCTGGCAGAAATACACCGAACGCTCGGCGCCACCCATGTCGACGGATCGGTATTCTCGTCGCGCAGCACCGGGTTGAAGGAGCGCATCGGTGGTTGGCTCGAGAATTTCGACCGTGGGTTCGCACCTGAGGCAACGCGTAGGCTCGTGGGCCTCCTGGCGCGTGCGTCCGAGCTCGATGACCAAACTCAACTGGTACACAACGACTTCCGTGCAGCCAACATCTTGACTCGAAACTCTCGGACCACCGGAGTACTCGACTTCGACGACGTGGTGATCGACCACCGGGTGAGCGACCTGGCCAAGGCAAGCGTCTATCTGGGCACCCTGTTCACCGATTGGCGACCGACACCGATCGCGGTACGGCAGAGCCTGCGCGCCGGCTACGAATCCGTCCGTCCCCTCAGCCGATCCGAGACAGAATGGTTCGAGATCCTCGAACTGTGGCACGGCTTGATGGCAATCCCGGGTGAGAACGACACCGCCGGTTGGGCATCAGCGTTGTGACCAAAGTGGGGACGCCGGTACCGGCGTCCCCACTCCGCTTCTGATCACATCAGGATCCGGCGCGGATCCATTCTTCGAGATGCGGCGCCTCGGTACCGATCGTCGTGCCGTCGCCGTGACCGGTGTGAACCTTGGTCTCGGCGGGGAGCGCAAACAGCTTGTCGCGAATGGACCCGATGATGGTCGGGAAGTCTGAGTACGACCGCCCCGTTGCGCCGGGTCCACCGGAGAACAAGGTGTCGCCGCTGAACAGTTCCCCCGCCTCGGGCAGGTAGAGGCAGGTCGACCCCGGGGAATGGCCCGGTGTGTGGATGGCCAGAATGTCCGTACCCGCCACAGCAATACGCTGATCATCTTCCAAGCTCAGATGCTTCACCCCGGGGTGAGTCATCTCCCAGAGGACATCGTCGGCCGGGTTCAGGTAGATCGGAGCGTCGAGTTTCTCGGCCAGCTCCGGCGCAACGGTGACGTGGTCGTTGTGGCCGTGGGTGCAGACGATTCCGATCACCTTGCGTCCACCGACAGCGTCGATGATCGGCTGCGCGGTGTGAGCTGCGTCGACGATCACCACTTCGTTGTCGTCACCGATCAGCCAGATGTTGTTGTCGACGTCCCATGTTCCGCCGTCGAGGCTGAACGTGCCCGAGGTGACGACGCGATCGACTCGCAATGTCACAGGACCACCACCGAACGGAGAACCTCGCCGCGGTGCATCGTCTCGAATGCCTTCTCGACCTCGTCGAGTTTGATTCGCTCGCTGACGAACTTCTCGAGCGGCAGACGCCCCTGCTGGTACAGATCGACCAGAACGGGGAAGTCACGCTCGGGCAGGCAGTCGCCGTACCACGACGACTTGAGGGCTCCGCCGCGCGAGAAGAAGTCCACCAGCGGCATTTCCAGCTTCATGTCCGGCGTCGGAACTCCCACCAGCACTACGGTTCCCGCGAGGTCGCGGGCGTAGAACGCCTGCTTCCAGGTCTCGGGACGGCCGACTGCGTCGACAACCACGTCGGCGCCGAAACCTCCGGTCAGCTCCTGGACTGCTTCGACGACGTCGTCGACCTCGGTGGCATTGATCGTGTGCGTGGCACCAAGTTCCGTGGCCCACTCCAGCTTTCGTGGATCCCGGTCGATGGCGATGATGGTATTGGCACCGGCCAGGCGTGAACCCATGATCGCTGCGTCGCCGACGCCGCCACACCCGATCACAGCCACCGAATCACCGCGTCCGACGTTGCCGGTGTTCATCGCGGCACCCATGCCGGCCATGACGCCGCAACCGAGCAGTCCGACGACAGCCGGATCGGCCGAGGCGTCGACCTTGGTGCACTGGCCTTCGTGAACCAGCGTCTTGTCTGCGAATGCGCCGATGCCGAGTGCCGGCGTCAGTTCGGTGCCGTCTTCGAGCGTCATCTTCTGCTCGGCGTTGAACGTGTCGAAGCAGTACTGCGGGCGGCCACGCTTACACGCACGACACTGCCCGCATACGGCACGCCAGTTGAGGACGACGAAGTCGCCCACCTCGACGTGAGTGACACCGGGGCCGACGCTCTCGACGATGCCCGACGCCTCGTGCCCGAGCAGGAACGGGTACTCGTCGTTGATTCCGCCGTCGCGGTAGGTCAGGTCGGTGTGGCACACACCGCACGCTGCAATGGCGACCACTACCTCGTTGGCGCCGGGATCGGGAATCGTGATGGGGACGATTTCGACGGGGGCACCCTTGGATCGGGCGATGACGCCGCGTACCTGCTGTGGCATGGCTTTGCTCCTGGCTTCGTGCGATTGAGGACGTGTCGTCACATGGCGCCGTGTTTTCACATTGCGATATGTGCACTCGTTGAAAGGTTAGCCCGAAGCAGGTGCCCGCAACCCTGGTCGAACTGACTGACCGACCTGGCCGAAAGGACTAGGGTGCAGGCTTCACGCCGGCCTCCGCGCCCGCGGCTGCCGCCGCACCCCGACTCTCGACGCCCAGTTTCCGCAGGACCCCGGCAACATGAAACTTGACTGTGCTCTCACTGACGCCGAGTCGCTCCGAGATTGCCTTGTTGCGCCGTCCGGCCACCAGATGCTCGAGTACCTCGAACTCCCGCGGAGCCAGTTCCGTCAGGACGTCGCGGTTCGGTAGGGCGACGGGCGCGTCGAGCGGGATGGTTGCGCTGATCCGGTTCCCCCACCCGGGCGTCGACTCGGATTCGACGGTTCCGCCCAAAGTCTCTACCCTCGAACGTAATTGGCGTTCCACGTCGATCACGTCGGCTTCACCACCACCGTCGTCGCGAATGTCGATCGAGAGTGAAGTCGCGTCGAGCGTCCAGGCCACCCGGATTCGCGAGAGCATCTGCTGATCCGACAAGGCCAAGACCGCGCCGCGGACGACCGCGCGGGCGCCGTGCGCCACTTCACCGGGTAACCCACGCCCGTCGACGGGTGGCTCCACCAACTCCAACGCGATTTCCCGATGCTTGAGCAGCGAACGCAATTCCCCACGCATCCGCGCAAAAGCGGTGGTGGTCGACTCCTCGGCCAACTCGCGGTGCACGTCGACGGCCGAACGCAGGCCGATCAGGGCCGAAGCCGCAGTCTCCCTGGCCGAGGTTCGCGCACGCGTGTCGTCGAGATCCGCCGAGCGCAGCGTCGCCAGCATCGTCTCGAGGGTGGCCGCATGCACCTCCGTCATCTCTGCCACGGTGCGTGCACGCTCGGACGACGCTGCCCGCGACTCGGCGAGATATGCCGGGCTCGCGTTCCGCACCTGGAGCTGAATTCCGGTTGCAGTCACCGCGAACAGTGCCTGGATCAATTCGAGGGATGCCGCCTTCACCGGTCCGGGGTGCGGCGTCAGCATGAGTAGGGTGTCTGTTCGATCGAGCATCGCGAGCACTTCACGGTCTCGGCCGGCGATAGCGCATTTTCCCCGAAATATCTGTCCGACAGTGAGATCCGTACGGATACGGTCAAGTTCGGCGATGGTCACACGATCGACGACAGCTGGATCCCCGGCAACCTTGCGCGGCCTACCGGTGCATTCACGGGTGAAGATCACCAGAGAGGTGTGCGGCGCCATGTCCGCGATCAGCGTCGAAAATCGTCGGCCGATTTCGGGAAGTGGTCCCACCAACACGTCTCGAAGGGCGGTGATCAGTAGCGCATTGTCGGTGGTGCTCACCGTTCAACGATAACCATCCGGTTCACTGGTGCAGCGTGGTCTTCATGAGCATCACGTTGTAGTCGGACCACGTGGTGGCGAGAAAGTAGAGGTCCTGCCCCTGCGACCAGGGGTGCATGTACGCGCCGTAGAGTCCCGGAACCTCGTCGGTGCCGATCACGACGTCCGGTGCGCTCCACGGGCCGGTCAGGTCCGAGGCCGTCCGCAGCACCAGCGCTCCCCACTCGTTGGAGTACATCGCGACGAACTTTCCGAGATAGTTGTTGTACTGCACCGACAGTTCGCTGACATCCCCGTCGAGAACTACTGCAGCGGCAGCAGGATTGTTGGGGACCCATGCCTTTCCGTCCCAGTATTCGTACGCCGCGACGTCCGCGATGGAGGCTTCCTTGACTCGCGAGAGACGCCCCTCGCCAAAGCGTCCGGCGGGGGTGCCGAAGTTGTAGACGTAACCACCGTCTTTGACGAAGGACCCCATCTGGAAGTTGTCGTTACCTGTCAACGGCAGATTGGGCCGGGAGGAGGCCGGTTCGATCTGCCAGGTCTCACCGTTGTCGTGCGAGGACGCGATCTGCGAGAAGTTGGTGACCCACTCGCCCGACCCTCCCCACGAACGTATCGACATGTAGTTGACGTACTGAACGCCGCCCACGGAGATACCCGTCGTCGGAATGCTGCTGGTTTCGACGCCGGTGACTTTCAGACTTCCGATGATCTCGCGCGAGTGATTCGGTCGGTCGGTCGGTGAGGAGTCGATGTTCATGCCGTCGGACAGATTTCCGTCGGAGCTACGGAACAGGACGTTGCTGCGCCAGTCGCCGACCACCCCGGAGCACAGAGGATCAGATCCGATACCGACGGTGTCACCGAAAGCTGTCAGGACCTGACCTGCGCCGTTGTCCCACATGATGCCGAGATCCGTGCCGAGAACGTTGAACCGCTCGACGGTTTGGTTGGGGCTGAGCGCGCCCGTGATGTACTCGACCGCCGAGGTGCGGCCTTGCAATTCCGGCAGTTTGCCATCCGTGCCGTTGAGCCAGGGAATCGGATTGGTCGGCCCACCTGATTGATCCAAGCTCCCGGTGACATTGCAATCCCACGGGGATGCATTGGCCTGGGTCGCCCCCAAGACCGCGGTCGACGCGAGTACACACGTCACTGCTGCTGTCGATATCTTCCGCATCCGGCGCATCGCTCCCCTTTCGCGGGGGAGATCCGGACTCTACGAGGTGTGTTGCTCGACCGGATCGGTTCATCCACCCACGAGAACACAAGGTAACAGGTAAATCGGTCAATCAGGACAAAACGGGCTTATTCGGTGGAGATGGATTTCAACCATTTCTCCATCACGGCTGCGGCAATCTCGAGCCCCTGCGACTCGGCTGCACTCAACTGCTGCATGAAGATGCGCGGACCGTCCGCTCCCAGCGAAGCATGCAGCGAGTCGCGGTACTCGGCCAGTTCCATCCATTCGCGCGCCACCTCGGAGGACGCTTCGAGGTGAAACTGAACGGCGTAACTCTGCTTGTATCGGAAGAGTTGATTCGGATACTTGGCAGAACCAGCGAGCCGCACCGCGCCGTTCGGAATGTCGAAGGTATCCGAATGCCATTGCATTGCAGGAAATGTGGAGGGCAGATCTCCCCACACGGGATCTTGCCGGCCCTCGACAGTCAAGGTGATCTCCTCAACTCCGACTTCAGGCACAGCGCCCGTGTAGACGCGAGCACCCAGCGCCGCGGCGAGCAACTGCGAACCCAGACACACTCCCCACACCGGGACGTCGCTCTCGACCAGATCGCGAATGTATTCGATCTCGGATGCCAACCACTCGACCTCGCCCTGATCGCCGACGCCCATCGGCCCGCCCATCACGATCACGGCGTCGAACCGTCGATGGGCAGGAAGCGGGTCGGTGCCCAGAAGAACAGTCTGCACGTCTCCGTAGCTCTCCAGGACAGGCGAATACGCCGCTGGGGGTTCACACTGCGCGTGTCGTAGTTCCAGAAAATGCATGTAGGCAATTCCTCTCGAATCCGGTGCCGAAAGCCTATGGTTCTATTCGACATAAGGCACATCGACGGCGTCGGATGTGCTCTGCGCTCGAATCTCCGCTTTCATCGCCCCATTACCGACAAGGAACGTCTGTGCGCGCACCACATCTCTTTCCGACATCGATTCGCCCGTCCTCAACTGCCGTTCGCATCGGACTCAGCGCATTCGCCTTGGCGTCACTTGCCGCGTGCTCAGGAACAAGCACCGACAGCGAGGCCGAATCAACATCCACCGCGACCACCACTGCAACCTCGACAACTCAACCCACGACGACTCAGGCTCCATTGACCACCTCGGTGATCGGTACGACGAATTCTCCACTGGCCACGACCCCAGTCGCCGCGGAAGTGACGCCCGCTGCAGCTCCCGCGATCATGCCCAACGTCGTGTGCATGAATCTTCAAGACGCGCAGGACACCATTCAGTCGGCCGGAGTGTTCTTCTCCAGAAGTGCTGACGCAACTGGCGCGGGTCGACGCCAACTGGTCGATTCCAACTGGATTGTCGTCGATCAGACACCCTCTGCCGGAAGTCCTTTCGGGGAAATCGAAGCCGTGCTCTCGGCCGTGAAAATCGGCGAACCGAACCCCTGCTGATCGGCTGAGTTCTCGAACTTCGCAATTCCGGGAACACTGCGCCTTACTTGACAACTACCTCCGACCTCCTTCACTGTAGTCAACATTACGAGTATCCAATATATTGGATGCGAAAGGTTGGATTGCAACATGAAGGTGCCACGAATACGGCGGAGCGCCAACTCTCCGGCGTCCATGAGCGACCCCGTCATCGGAATACTCGGAGGCATGGGGCCCGCCGCTACTGCCGACTTCTACTCCAAACTCGTTGCGCTGACACCAGGTTCGACGGATCAGGAGCACCCCAAAGTTGTCATCTGGGCCGATCCCACCGTTCCCGACCGGACATTGGCACTCACCGAGAACGGCCCTGACCCCACTCCGTGGCTGATCCGCGGTGCGCGCGTTCTCCGAGAGTCGGGCGCGACGACGCTCGCCATCCCATGCAATACCGCCCACGCCTTCCTGCCCGCCATCTCGTCCCAACTGGGACTTCCCGTCGTCCACATGATCGACGAAGTCGCTCGGCACATCCGGACGCTCTCACCCGCCGTCACATCCGTCGGACTATTGGCCACCACGGGGACGGTCCGCACCGGGTTGTATCAACAATGGCTGTCGGAATACTCGATCGACGTCCTGGTGCCCGGACCTGCGTTCCAGGACGAACTGGTGATGCCGGCGATTCGAGCAATCAAGAGCGGCAACGTCGGAGACGAGACCACCGACAAGCTCGTCAGGGCCGCTGATCTTCTCGTCGAATCGGGCGCGCAGGTCGTCGTGGCCGGGTGCACCGAGATTCCGCTCGGACTGCCCGCCGACGCCACAACCTGTCAGATCATCGATCCGGCAACAATTCTCGCCCGCGCTCTGCTCCGGCGGGTTGCGGATGCCCGGAGACACCCTTCGATGGTCGTTTCGGGCTGCCTGCAGTAGGGAGGCTGCAGAGTACGATATCCAGTATGTTGCGTGGCGGTAAACCGGTTGAGCGAGCACGAATGAGCGACATCGCTCTCGAACGCATTCGCGAAGCGATCGTCACCGGTGAACTGGCACCGGGATCGAAGATCAAGGACAGCGAGCTCGCCGAGTATCTGGGCTTGAGCAGAACTCCGGTCCGCGAAGCACTGGCCAGGCTTGTCGACACCGGACTCGTGGAAGCGAAACCCGGTGCGTACACACGCATCACAACCCTCGACCGCGGCGACGTCGAAGCAACACTCGCAGTCATCGAAGCTCTCGACCAACTGGCCGTCGTCACCGCAGTACCGAATCTCACCGACGAGATGATCGGGGCGATGCGTTCGGCCAACAAGGACTTCGCTGCCGCCGTCAAGCGAAACGACATAGGCCGAGCCCTGACCGCTGACGATCGCCTACACAGCGTCATCATCGATGCTGCGGCGAATCCGCTGTTGAAGAAGCTGATCCACCAAGTTCACCCACAAATTCACCGCATCTACTACCGCAAGTTCTCGAGCCTCCTCGGGAGCCAGGACTCCGTCGATCATCACAACAGACTGATCAAGCTGTGCGCAGACCACGATGCCGAGGCGGCAGCGACGCTGTCAGCCGAACATCGACGCCATCTCGGCGGGCTGATCGGCGAACTTTTCGACGCCGACGAGTTCGCGCTCTCGGACTGACCGAGTCCGGGTACAAGTTTCAGCGCTTGCCTATATTGGTCATTGCCGATATAAATGACTGGTGCATGCATTCGACGTTCTCGGAGACCCAGTGCGGCGACGAATCATGGAACTCCTGTCCGGCGGCGAGCGCTCGGCGGGTCAGATCGCCGAAGTCGTGGCAGCGGAGTTCGGAATCTCGCAACCGACCGCGTCCGGACACCTGCGAGTACTCCGAGAAAACGGATTCGCCACCGTCCGCAGCGAAGGCACCAGGCGTCTCTATGCCGTCGAGCCCGCGCCATTGCAAGAAGTGGACCAATGGCTCGACGGATTCCGGCAGTTCTGGAGCGGCCCTCTCGACGCATTGGCCACAGAACTCGCACGCGGGAAACGACGCGGCTCGAAGCGGAGCAGATCTTCACAATCGAATTCTTCCGACGAAGGAGACTCACAATGACCGAGATCGCGAACCAGGACACCAGCCTCACCGCGGTGGAGCGGAGCATGGGTAACCGCGACATCGCAGAAGGTTCGGCTCGAACTGCCGTACTCAAGCGCCGCTACAACGCGTCGGTCGACGACGTCTGGGATGCCATCACGACCCCTGACCGCATCAACCGTTTCTTCCTTCCGGTGAGCGGAGACTTCCAGGTGGGCGGCTCGTACGCCTTCGAAGGCCAGGCAAGTGGCGAGATCCTGGCCTGCGACGCCCCACACCTGCTGCGACTGCAGTGGACACCGCCCGGCGATCGTGGATACAGCGATCAGGTCGAGATCCGGCTGACTGCCGACGGCCCCGACGCCACCTGGCTCGAGTTGGAGCACGCCTCCGTAGCCGATGTCTTCCGCAACGACCCGGACACCGGCTGCTACGGCGTCGGAACCGGCTGGGAAGGCCCACTTCACTACCTGGGCGAATACTTGCGCGGCACTCTCCCTGATGCGCCGAGCACCGAGTGGTACACCTTCGACGAAGCAGAGGAACTTCGTCTGGCCAACTTCCGAGGGTGGGAGTGGGCAAAGATCGAGGCAGAGCACGGCGGCCGATAACGCCCAATTCTTCGAAAACGGTCACAGGATGGCCGTTAGCTTTGTATCGTGACCGAGCTGGACGTATGTCCAGCAGTTTTGGTGGCTTCCTTTCGTGCCACACCTGCTTCGGTCCACGAGAAGAGAGCTCCACATGGCGCCACAACCCGTAGTCGACAACGCGGCCACGACGCGACGCACGCACATCATCCGGACAGTTCTCGCTGTCCTCGTCATCGCACCGCTGTCGATTGCGGCGTTCTACATGTGGGCACTGTGGGATCCGGGCGACACGGTCAACCGCTTGCCCGTCGCCATCGTCAACGCCGATGCCGGCACAGAACTCGACGGAATACGTCTGCAAGCCGGCGATGAAGTTGTTGCCGCGCTCGTCGAGAGCGGAGACGTTGCATGGAAGGTCGTCTCGGAACAAGAAGCCGCCGACGGCGTCAACGACGGCACCTATTACTTCTCTGTCGTCATTCCGAAGACTTTCAGCGCGGATGTGGCCAGTGCCGCATCGGGTTCGGGCCGCAAGGCCGAACTCGACGTCTTGTACAACGATTACAACAGTCTGGTCGCCGGCCCGGTCGGTGAAAGCATCATCGCTCAGGTGCGCTCGGCGGTCTCCGAGTCGATCGGCGAACAGTCCATCGACCAGGTGCTGGTCGGGTTGGGTGAACTCGGAACAGGATTCGGTGAAGCAGCAGCAGGAGCGCAACAGCTGTCCGACGGATCCTCCGAAGCGCTTGCCGGAACCAACGAGCTCTACGCCGGAAGCAAGGAACTCGCCACCGGCATGGGCGAAGCAAATCAAGGCGGCAAGGAGCTGGCCGCCGGAGCCGGCGAGCTGGCTGCTGGAGCGAACGAAGCTGCTGCAGGCTCAGGCGAGCTGAGCAGCGGACTCAACCAGTTGGTCGGGGGCACCGACGAACTCGGCGCAGGCGCCCGACAGATCAGCGAAGTGGTCGACATGGTCACCACCCCGGTACTCGACCTCGCGGGGTCCTCGGACGCCGTCGTCGGTCAGATCGACGCCCTCACGTCGATGCTTCGAAACTCGGCCGATCCGGTCTCCGCCGGGCTCGTCGAAGCCCTGGGTGGACTGCGGGCTTCCCTGACCGCACAACCGTCGGACGACGACGTGATCGGTCAGCTCGGCCAGCTTCGCGACGGCGCGCGGGAAATCTCGCGGCAGCTCACTGATCCGAGCAGCGACTACCGTGGTGGGCTCCTTGCCGCCGCGGCCGGTGCAGGTGAACTCAACACCGGCCTGGGCCAACTGTCCGACGGTGCAGGCCAACTCGCTACCGGTGCACAGGAACTCTCCACCGGGCTGGGGCAGTTGGACACTGGAAGTATTGCGCTCCGTGACGGTCTCGGGCAGCTATCGGCCGGCGTCGGCGAGCTCGACGCGGGTAGCGCGGAACTCGCCACCGGTTTGTCCGACGGTGCCGCCCAGGTGCCGCAGTTCTCGGACGACGAGCGCGCCACCACGGCCAATCTGCTCTCGTCCCCGGTTGCCGTCGACGCGCGGAACAACTATCCCGCAGCCGGTTTCGGACCGGGAGCCGTCCCTGCCGTGATCTCGGTGGCACTGTTCCTGTGCGGAATTCTCACGTGGTTCGTCGTCCGTCCACGACGCGGACGTTCACTGAACTCGCACACCAGCGTGGTGCGTGAGGGGCTGCGCCGCTACCGCATTCCCGCCCTGGTCACCTTGGTCGCGGCGCTCGTGTTGTCGGTGGTGTCACTGACCGTGGCAAACGTCGAACCACCTAGTGTCCTGGCGATGATCGCAGTGATGATCCTGGTGGGTGCCGCCGCGGTCAGCTCGGGCAGGCTCTTCACCGTTGTGTTCGGAGCCGTCAACGGAACCTTCATCGCTTTGGGCGCCTTGATGATTCAGATCTTCGCCTTCGGCGCGGTGTACCCCATCGAACAGATGCCGACGGTTCTGCAGTGGCTGCACGCCCTGATGCCACTCACGTGGGCGCGCAACGCCATGCGCATGGTCCTTGTCGGATACTACGGCCCGAAATTCTGGGTGGCGGTAATCGCTCTGGCTGCCTTGGTGATCGGAGCCGTCCTGTTCACCATCTGGTGGCGACGGCGACAAGAACCGCCGACCGACGACGACGACGCGCCGATCACCGAGGAGATCGTGTACCTCCAGCAAACGCAAGCGTGAGCCGGATCAGCGAACGAGCGTCGTACGCATCAACATGACGTTGTAGTCGGCCCACGTGGTGGCAAGGAAGTACAGATCCGAACCACTGGACCACGGGTGGATGTATGCGGCGTAGATACCGGGAACCTCGACCAGATTGACCAGTGTCTCCGGTGCCGTCCACGGACCGACCGGACTGGGAGCGGTTCGCATCACGATCGAACTGAACGCGTCGGCGTACATCGCCACGAACTTGCCGAGGAACTCGTTGTACTGAACGGAGACCTCACCGATGCGGCCGTCCATGACGGGTACGGCCGCAGCGGGATCGGCAAGGATCCAGCCGTTTCCGTTCCAGTACTCGTAGGCGGAAAGATCGAGGATCGCCCCCTCGGGCACGCGAGAAAGTCGAACCTCGCCGGATCGTCCCGCGGGGGTTCCGTAGTTGTAGACGAACCCGCCGTCCTTCACCATCGAGCTCATCTGGAAGTTCTCGCTACCGGCGACGGGGGCGACACCCGCGGGAAGAACCCCACCGATGTTGGGGCGCAGAGTTTCCGGACGAGTGGTCCACGTCTCGCCGTTGTCCGAGGAGGTAGCAATCTGTGAGTAGTTTGTACTCCACTGCCCGGCCTCGCCCCAGTTGCGCACCGACATGTAGCTCAGATACTGCACACCGTTCACTGCGATGCCGCTCGTGGGGATGCTGGAGGCCTCGACACCCGGAATCTTCAGACCGGAAATGATCTCACGCGCCTGAGCTGTGCCGTCCATCGGCGCACTGTCGATGCGCATACCGTCGGCCAGTACCCGATCCGAGCTGCGGAAGAGTACATTGCTTCGCCACTCGCCCACCAAACCGTCGCAGCCGGGGTTACGACTGAGCCCGGTGGTATCGCCGAAAGCGGTCAGAATCTGCCCCGCACCGTTGTCCCACATGATGCCCAGGTCGGTACCCAGGACATTGAAGCGATCAACGGTCTTGTTTGGACTGTATGTCCCGGTGACCTTTTCGATCGCGGCAGTACGACCGGACAGACCTGGCAACCCTCCGGTGTTGCCGTTGAGCCACGGTGCCGCATTGGCCGGACCACCGCTACTACCGACGCCACTGACTCCGACGCATCCCGGCGCAGCCATCGCCGGCGAAGCCACCACCGTGACGGCAGCAGCTGCCAGAGCAGCAACTACCCCGAACACCCCCAACGATCTCCCCGCGCGAAACATGACTCCCCCAAGGCCGGGATTGTTGGTGTTGTCGTCGTCGTTCCCCCCGAACCTCGGATAATCTAGCAACTGCAGTCACAGACAACCCAATCAGACAAAGGTACGAAAAGGCCTGAAAGTCATAGTAGTTCAGACTTTCAGGCCTTTTAGGACAGAGGAGATCGGTCAGTAGGTCAGCGCGCTCCGCTCGCACCGCCGTCGAGTGGAATCACCGCGCCGGTCAGATAAGCCCCGGCACGTGAAGCCAGGAAGATGGCAAGACCTGCGGCATCCTGGGGAGTTCCGACCCGGCCCAACGGGACCGAGTCCGCCACAGCCTTTGCACTCTGTTCGTCCTCGAGGAGGAATGCCATCATCTTCGACGGGAACGGGCCCGGCGCAATGGCATTGACCGTGATCTGTTCCCCCGCAAGCGTTGCCGCGAGCTTGCGCGTCAACATGTGCACCGCAGCCTTACTGGCTCCGTACGAGAAGTTCTCCGAACCCGACACCACGAGTCCGTCGATCGATCCGATATTGATCACGCGCGCGGGATCTTCCGCCGTGGCGGCAGAACGCAACTGCGGCAACAGCTTCTGCGTCAAGAGGAAGATTGCCTTGACATTGATGTCGAAAATCTTGTCGAAGCCGGCGGCCGGAAAATCGTCGACGGGAGCTCCCCACGTGGCACCGGCGTTGTTGACCAGTACGTCGAGCGTCGGCGAAATCTCGGAGACCTTCGCAACGAGGCTCTCGATCCCCTCGTCCGTGGACAGATCGGCCGGATGCGAGATGCAGGTGCCGAACTCCGAAAGCTCTCGCGCGGCTTCGTCACAGGCTTCGGCTTTTCGGGCCGAAATGACGACCGTCGCTCCGCCTTCGACAAACCCGCGAGCGATCATGTATCCGATGCCGCGTGATCCACCGGTGACCACAACGGTCTTGCCACTGACGTCGAACAGTCCCTCGATCAAGCTCATGCGACCTCGAAAAGCCCGGCAGCACCCATACCGCCGCCGATGCACATGGTCACCACCACGAGCCTGGCTCCGCGCCGTTTTCCTTCAAGAAGAGCATGGCCGACCAGACGAGCCCCCGTCATTCCGTACGGATGGCCGACAGAGATACCGCCACCGTCGACGTTGTACTTCTCGGGATCGATCCCGAGCTTGTCGCGGCAGTACAGGGCCTGAGAGGCGAAGGCCTCGTTGAGTTCCCAGAGATCGATGTCGTCGACCTTCAGGCCGTGAAGATCCAGCAGACGCGGAATCGCGAACACCGGTCCGATGCCCATCTCGTCGGGAGCGCAACCCGCGACAGCCATGCCACGGTAGATACCGAGAGGAGCCAACCCGCGGCGTTCCGCCTCGCCTGCCTCCATCAGTACCGATGCCGAAGCGCCGTCGGAGAGTTGAGACGAGTTGCCCGCAGTAATGGACGAATGAGCACTGACAGTCCCGTCGGCCAGAACCGGTCGCAGACTCGACAGCCCTTCCAACGTGGTGGAAGCGCGGTTGCCTTCGTCGCGGGTCAGCGTCACGGACTCGCTGCGGATCTCACCCGTCTCTTTGTCCTGCACTTGCTTGATCGAGGGCAGCGGGACGATCTCGAGATCGAACCGACCTGCGTCCTGGGCCGCTGCGGTCCGCTGCTGCGAGACGAGCGCGAACTCGTCCTGCTGCTCGCGCGTCACTCCGTAGCGCTCGGCGACGATCTCGGCCGTGTGCAGCATCGGCATGTAGATCGACGGCTTGTTTGCCTTCAGCCACGGATCAGCCGCGCGGAAGTTGTTCATGTGATCGTTCTGGACCAACGAGATCGATTCGACGCCGCCGCCGACCGCGATCTGCATTCCGTCGTCCACGATCTGCTTTGCTGCGATCGCGATGGCCATGAGCCCGGACGAGCACTGACGATCGATCGTCATTCCGGAAACCGAGTCCGGAAGCCCGGCCCGCAGCACCGCTTGCCGTGCGACGTTGCCGCCGGAAGATCCCTGCTGCAGCGCGGCGCCGAGGATGACGTCCTCGACCTCGCCGCCCTCGAGGCCCGCGCGCTGAACTGCATTCGAAATGGCATGTGCAGCAAGCTCTTGAGCCTGAGTGTTGTTGAACGCGCCGCGGTACGCCTTACCGATCGGGGTACGGGCGGTGGAAACGATGACAGCTTGCCTCATCGGGGAAACCTTTCGTCGAACACGAAGTGCTGTGCGCCTTTATTAACCGCCGGGGGTTGATAAAGGCGCACAGCAAGAATCAGGGCTGGAACACGACGCGACCGACCGTGGTGCCGTCGCCGAGGCGACCGATACCGTCGGCAACGTCCGTCAACGACAGCCGCTCACTGATCAGTGGTTTGACCAAGCCGGCATCGGCGAGCCTGGTGAGCTCGACGTGGCAGTCGTCGATGGCCTGCTGGTTGTAGGCCTTGTACAGCCCCCAGTGCAGTCCGATGATCGAATAGTTCTTGATGAGAGCGTGATTGAGTGCCGGCTGTGGGATCGTGCCCCCGGCGAAGCCGACGATGACGATCCGTCCCTCGAAGGCGATGCACTTGGTGGACTTCGCGTATGCGTCGCCGCCGACCGGATCGAAGACCACGTCGGCGCCCTTGCCGCCGGTGAACTCCTTGACCGCTGCCACGAAGTCCTCACTGTGACGGTCTACGACGAGGTCTGCGCCGAGCTTGCGCGCGTACTCGGCCTTGTCCGGGCCGCCGACGACACCGATGACCTTGGCGCCTGCCGCCTTGCCGAGTTGGACTGCCGCACTACCGACACCACCCGCAGCAGCGTGGACCAACAACGTCTCCCCCTCGAGCAGTTGGGTGCGGCGATGCAGAGCGAACCACGCTGTCTGATAGCCGATGCTCAGAGCGGATGCTTCCGCGTCGTCGAGAGCCGACGGCGCCGGGAACGTGTTGTTCTGATCCAGTACCGAGTACTCGGCGAATCCGCCGGACGGCAGACTCGGATTACCGATCACCCGGTCCCCCACTGCGAATTTGGTCACCGATTCACCGACCGAGACCACTTCACCACACAGTTCGACACCGGGTGTGAAGGGCAGCGGCGGCTTGATCTGGTACTCACCCCGGCACATGAGGACGTCGGGGAAGTTGGCCGGAGCCGCCAGCACCTTGACCAACATCTCCGTCGCATTCGGGGTGGGATCCGCGGTCTCCTCCAACGCGAGCACATCGCGGGGTTGACCGAGTTCGTTGACGCGCCAAGCCTTCACAGCAATTCTCCAGACAGATAGTGGGTGAGTTTCAGGACGAGATCGGGAGGTCGACCAACTCGGCGAGGCGTGCCCGATGCTGATACGCGGTTCCTAGCGACAGCTGATCGCTCTTCGCCCGTTTGAGGTACAGGTGCGCCGGATATTCCCACGTCATTCCGATACCACCATGAAGTTGGACGCACTCCTCCGCAGCATGAACCGCGACGCCGCTGCAGAATGCCTGGGCCACCGTCGCTGCGATCGCCGCATCGGCGTCGCCGCGTGCATAGGTGTCCGCCGCATATCGTGCTGCCGCTCCCGAAGAGCTGACTTCGAGCCAGAGATCGGCGAGGCGGTGCTTGATCGCCTGGTACGAACCGATCGCCCGGCCGAACTGCTTGCGCTCCTTCACATACGCGAGAGTCGTTTCGAGGCACCACTGAGCTACAGCGAACTGTTCGGACGCCAGAAGTGCGCTTCCACAGAGCAACGCTTCCTCAACCGCTTGCGCCGCATTGCCGCTGTCGACACGGACCGACGACGACCCCGAGAACTCGACGTCCGCCAATCGGCGCGTCATGTCCAGGGACAGAACCGGCGTGACGGTAGCGTCGGCGATCCGAACGGTATGCAGCTCCAGACCGCTTTCACCCGCAACCGGAACAACAAGAACGTCGGACTCGGCGACGCCGGCAACCGTCGTGACGCTGCCGACGAGTCCACTCGCCGTTGCCTTGACAGTAGGTGTGAAAGTTCCTGGTGCAGTGGACAACGGGACGACCAGAGCAGCCGTCGAATCCCCCGCTGCCAATTGACCGAGCACCTCGGTCTCGCCGGCCTTCAGCAACGCCGTCGTCGCCAGCACCGCGCTGGTGAAGAACGGAACGGGAGCGACCGCACGTCCGATCTCCTCCATCACGACCGCCGCCTCACGCGTCGACGCACCTGCCCCGCCCAGTTCCTCGGGTACCAGCAGTCCCGCCAAACCGAGTTCCGACGCCAGCGACTTCCACAGCCCGGTGAAGTCGGCGGACACGTCGTCGTACGCCGTGACCACGGTGTCGGCGCCGGCGCGCTCGCTCAGCAGTCGTCTGACGCTGGCTCGCAGATCTTGTTCGGTCTCGGAGTACAACAGATCGGCGCTCATCGGGGTAGGTCCTTCCAGGCGATGTCCTTGTCGACGCGATGCTCGGGTGGCAACCCGAGTACGCGTTCTGCGATGACGTTGCGCAGGATCTCCGACGTTCCGCCCTCGATCGAATTGCCCTTGGCTCGCAGGTACCGGTATCCGGGTTCCCGCCCGGTGAAGTCGACGGAATCCGGTCGACGCAGCGTCCAGTCGTCGTAGCGCAGACCGGCTTCGCCGTGCAGCTCGAGGTCGAAACCCGAAATCTGCTGAGCCAAACCGGCAAACGCGAGCTTCATTCCCGAGCCTTCGGGGCCAGGCTGGCCGGCGGCGAGCTGCTGGCGCAGTCGCTCACCGGTCAGACGCGCAACTTCGGATTCGGTCCAGAGCCGCATCAACTCGTCGTGCATCGCCGGGTTACGCAGCTCGGGCTCGTCACGCCAGGCCTGAGCGACCTTTCCGATCATGCCTCCCTCACGCGGTGCGCCCGAACCGATGGCAACACGCTCGTTGTTCAGGGTGGTGGTCGCAACCTTCCACCCCTGGCCTTCGGCTCCGAGGCGATTGGCGTCCGGAATCCTGACGTCCGTGAGGAATACCTCGTTGAATTCGGCCTCGCCGGTGATCTGACGCAGCGGCCGGACATCGACGCCCGGGTCGGTCATGTCGCAGATGAAGTAGCTCAGACCCGCATGCTTGGAGCGCGACGGATCGGTCCTGGCCACGAGAATCGCCAGCTGCGCATTTTGCGCGCCCGACGTCCATACCTTCTGCCCGTTGACTATCCAGTCGTCGCCGTCGCGGACGGCGCGGGTAGCGACGGCCGCGAGGTCCGAACCTGCGCCCGGTTCACTGAACAGCTGGCAGTAGACCGTCTCCGCAGTCCACAACGGGCGCAGGAACTTCTGCTTCTGCTCCTCGGTACCGAAGGCGGCGATGGTCGGTGCCGCCATGCCGAGTCCGATCCCGTTCTTGCCGGTGGCCGGGCCGGGTGCGCCGGCGGCCTCCAGCTGAGCGTTCACCTGACGCTGAAAGCTCTGCGGTACACCGAGTCCCCCATGACCTTCGGGGAAATGAACCCACGCCAGTCCGGCGTCGAATCGTGCGCCGAGGAAATCCGACACCGACACACTGTTCGGATCGTTCTCCGCGAGAAGCGTGTTCACCTTTTCGGTGAGATCACGCGATACTGCCTCTTCGTCGAAAGCCATGCCCATTCCTTCGGTTCGAGCGGTGAGCGGACGGTCAGTCCTTCGGTCCACCGGCGACGTAGACGACCTGACCGGAAACGAAGCCCGCGCCTTCACTGACGAAGAACGACGCGGTGTGCGCGATGTCCTCGGGCTGACCGACACGGTTGACCGGGATCTGCGAAGCGGCAGCGGTCTTGAAGTCGTCGAAGCCGACGCCCATGCGCTCGGCCGTTGCGGCGGTCATCTCGGTTTCGATGAATCCGGGTGCAATGGCGTTGGCGGTGACGCCGAACTTGCCCAGCTCGAAGGCCAATGTCTTGGTGAATCCCTGCATTCCGGCCTTGGCTGCGGAGTAGTTGACCTGTCCGCGATTACCGAGCGCGGACGTGCTCGAGAGGTTCACGATGCGGCCGAACTTCGCTTCCACCATGTACTTCTGCACCGCACGCGACATGAGGAACGCTCCGCGCAGGTGGACGTTCATCACCGAATCCCACTCGGCAACGCTCATCTTGAACAGAAGGTTGTCGCGAGTGATGCCGGCATTGTTGATTAGCACGGTAGGTGCACCCAGTTCTGCGGCAACACGATCCACTGCTGCAGCGACCGAAGTCTCGTCGGAGACGTCAGCGCCGACGGCCAGTGCCTGTCCGCCTGCGGCCTTGATCGCGTCGACGGTTCCCGCACACGCCGCTTCGTCGAGGTCGAGCACGGCGACGGCAAAACCGTCTTCCGACAGTCGCTTCGCTACTGCCGCACCGATTCCGCGTGCTGCACCCGTGACAATTGCGGTTCTACGTTCCTGGCTCACTGGCCCTCCATACTTTCGTGATTCGACGGACACCGGACGATCTCGTCAGATCCCGGCCTGATCTGCAATTTCCCTGGCTTTGGCGACCAAGGCGTCAATACGTTCCACGGTGGGAGTTCCGCTCTCGGCGGCATTCTGCGGTTCGTCGCGGGCGCGACGCATCACACCCTCGGCGATCACGGCAATCTTCCACAGCCCCAACGTGTGCCAGAACTTCAGCGCAGCAGGATCCCGTCCGGTGGCCTCGAGATAGATCCGGGAGATCTCCTCTCGCGAGGGGAATCCGGGGAGTGCCGACGCCGGGAAGTCGCCGCCCGTGTTCTCCCCCGCTGCCGGCCAGTACGCCAACAAGCTTCCGACATCCGCCAACGGATCACCGAGAGTGCAGAGTTCCCAGTCGAGGGCCGCGACAACTTCGCCGTTCTGAGCGGAGGTGATCACATTGCGCAAGTGAAAGTCGCCGTGCACCAACGTGGTTTCGGTATGAGCCGGCTGAGCTGCAATCAAGCGTCGCGTGAGATCGTCGAGATCGGGGCATTCCCGCGTCTTCGACTGTTCCCACTGCCCACCCCAGCGCTTCAACTGCCGTGCAGCGTAAGGCTTGTGGCTCGCCAGGTCGTCGAGGCCGGCCTTCCCGAGGTCGACGGCGTGTATCTTCGCCAGCGTCTGAGCGAGCGAGATTCCGATTGCCCGGCGACGATCTTCCGACAACGCCTCCGCAAGATGCATCCGATCGACCACTTCGCCGTCCACGAATTCCATGAGTAGCAGGGGAACTTCGGTGACGGCCGGGTCCTCGGTCAACCCGAATACTCGCGGCGAAGGCACGTCGGTGGATTCGAGAGCGCTCAGGATTCGAGCCTCACGCGCCACGTCGTGAGCCGAGGCCAGCAGATGCCCCAGCGGTGGGCGTCGTAGCACCCAGCGATTGCCGTCCTGATCGCGAACCAGGTACGTGAGATTCGACTGCCCCAAGCCGATTCGATCGAAGGACAACGGCCCGGAAAAGTCGATCCCCAGGCCTGCGATCCACCCGGTGACCGCTTCGGTATCGAGTCCCACTACTCCGACGCTAGCCACCGACGGACGCTCCCTGCCGGAACGGGAGTGCGTCACCCAACAACTGGCCACCGTCGATGGTCATGATCTCGCCGGTGATCCACTGGGCTGCATCCGAAACCAGGAAGGCAATGGCAGCGGCCACGTCCTCGGGTTCACCGATGCGTCCGAGAGCAGTCGACGCGGACACCGCTTCTTCGTGTTCTTTCCACAGAGCTTCGGCGAGTTTGGTTCTCACCACTCCCGGCGCAACGGCGTTGACACGAATCTTCGGTGACAACTCGAGCGCCAACTGCTTGGTGATGTGGATCAGAGCAGCCTTCGACGCGTTGTACGTACCGATTCCCGCCTCGAACGCCATGCCGCCGATCGAAGCGGTGTTGACCACGGAACCACCGTGCTCGCCCATCCAGGCCCGCGCTGCGAGGCCGGTCCACAGGACTGGAGCCCACACGTTGACGTCGAAAGTCTTGGCGAAGCGCGAGTGATCCTGGTTGATGATCGGCCCGAACGACGGGTTGGTGCCCGCGTTGTTCACCAAGATGTCGAGGCTGCCGAAACGCTCGATCGTCTGCTCGACGCACGTGCGGGCAGCATCCTCGTCCGTCGCGTGAGCGCCGACGCCTATCGCGTTGCCGTTCACCTGTGCGGCAGCCGCATCTGCGGATTCCTGTGAGCGCGAAGTCAGTACGACGTTTCCGCCCGCCGCCGCAATCGCCTGCGCGGTCGCGAGGCCGATGCCCCGCGATGCGCCTGTGACGATTGCCGTCTTACCTGTGAGATCCAGTCCTGCCATGTCAGTTCGCCTTGACTTCGCGGTACTTGCGCAGTTCCTGCTTGGCGATGGCGCGCTTGTGCACCTCGTCCGGGCCGTCCGCCAGGCGAAGGGTGCGCATGTGGGCGTAAGCCATCGCGAGCGGGAAGTCGTCGGTGACGCCGCCACCGCCGTGAACCTGGATGGCGCGGTCGATGATCTTGAGCGCGATGTTCGGTGCCGCAACCTTGATGGCTGCGATCTCGGTGCGCGCTTCCTTGTTGCCCACCGTGTCCATCATGTGTGCGGCCTTGAGGGTGAGGAGTCGAACCATCTCGATGTCGATACGAGCCTCGGCGATCCAGTCCTGGATATTCGCGTTGTCACTGACGGGCTTCCCGAAGGTGATGCGGGTGGATGCGCGCTTGCACATCAGTTCCAGTGCGCGCTCGGCCATTCCGATTGCACGCATGCAGTGGTGGATGCGGCCGGGGCCGAGGCGGGCCTGGCTGATCGCGAATCCTTCACCCTCACCGGCGAGAATGTCCTTGGCCGGGACGCGCACGTCCTCGAAAGTGATCTCGCCGTGTCCTTCGCGGTCCTGGTAGCCGAAAACCGGCAGGTTGCGCAGGATCGTGACGCCGGGAGCATCGATCGGCACGACCATCATCGACTGCTGACGGTGGGTGGCGGCATTGAAGTCGGTCTTGCCCATGACGATCAGAACCTTGCAGTTCTGGTGCAAGGCGTTGGAAGCGAACCACTTACGGCCGTTCAGCACGTACTCGTCGCCGTCACGGTCCATACGGAGCTGGATGTTGGTGGCGTCGGAGCTGGCAACCTCGGGCTCGGTCATCGCGAAAGCGGAACGAATTTCGCCTTCGAGAAGCGGCTTGAGGTACTTCTCCTTGTGCTCGTCGGTGCCGAAGAGCGTGAGCACCTCCATGTTTCCCGTGTCCGGAGCGGCGCAGTTGGTGGCCTCGGAGGCCAGGTGGCTGCGGCCCATGATCTCTGCGAGCGGTGCGTATTCCAGGTTCGTCAGGCCGGGGCCCCACTCGGGATGGGGATGGAAGAGGTTCCACAGCCCGCGGGCCTTGGCTTCCTTCTTCAAGTCGTCGATGATCGGCGGCTGGAAGTGCGGGTTACCGGACTCACGCATCTGCTCTTCGTAGACCGCTTCGGCCGGGTAAACGTGCTTGTCCATGAAATCGAGCAGTTCGGCCTGGTACTTCTTGGTGCGATCCGAGAACTCAAACACTGACATGTGAACTCCTGACAGAGAGGGAAGGAAAATTGGGGGCTCGATGTTCGAGATGGCTGTTGACACCCTCGACGACATCCGGGCCGTGAAATGCGTTCAGCATCAGCGATTCCGCACGCCTGGCGGAATCGGTGAAGGTCGAGTGCGCGTCGGCACTCATCTGAGATTTGATGACGGAGAGGGACGTCGGCGAGCAGTTCGCCGCGATGTCCTCGGCGTAAGCAATCGCCGCGTCCAGAACGTCACCGCCGGTGACCAGGTGGTCGATCAAACCGATGCGGTACGCCTCGTCGGCGTCCACCATCCGACTGGAAAGCAGAAGATCGACTGCTCGACTGTGCCCGACCAAGCGGGGCAACATCCAGGAGATGCCGTACTCCGCAATCAGGCCTCGACGCGCGAACGCGGTAGTGAATCGTGTTGCGCTCGAACCGAAACGAACGTCGCAGCACAGAGCCTCGACCATTCCGAGCCCTGCGGCGACGCCGTTGACGGCGGCGATCAGCGGCTTGCGGATGGTGGTCGGGAAATGACGGTCTCGCGGCCGGACAAGATCACTTTCGGAGACTTCGCCGACGTTCTTCAAATTGCCGAGGTCAGCCCCCGAGCAGAATCCTCGGCCGGAGCCGGTGACAACAATTGCTCGGACACTGGGATCTTCGTCTGCCACGGCCAGAAAGTCGTAGTACTGATCTTCGAGCTCGTTGGTCCACGCGTTGAGAACGCGGGGCCGATTGAATGTCAGAACCAGCACCGCTCCTCTCTGCTCGGAGAGAACGAGTTCCTCGGTCATCGTGTTCCCGCAAGGAGCGACGCCTGGTACCGGCGCATCCCGCGCAGCCAACGGTCGTAGTCGGCGCCCTTCTGCCGGTACATGTCCAGCACGTTCTTGTGCGGAAGGATGAGAAACTCTTCGGCATCCACTGCCGCAAGAACGATTTCGGCGCATTCGGCAGGCTCGAGAACATTGCCTGCCGCAAGCACGGCTCCGGTTGCGGCCTTGCCGACCGGATCGCCGGAGTTCTCACCTTCGTAGAGAAGCTTGGTGTTGACGCCCATCGGGCACAGGCAACTGACGCGAACACCCTGATCTCCGTAGGTGATCGAGAGCCACTCGGCAAACGCGACCGCGGCATGTTTGGTCACCGAGTACGCGGCGGACCCGACCTGACTGAGCAAGCCGGCCGCAGAGGCCGTGCTGATGAAGTAGCCCTCCCCGCGCTCCGTCCAGCCGGGGACGAGGAGCCTGGCAGCGCGAATGTGGGCGCGAACGTTGACGTCGATCGTCGTGTCCCAGACGTCTTCACTGATGTCGAGGCCCATGCCACCGGTAACGCCGGCATTGGCGAAGTAGAGGTCGACCGGGCCGAATTCCTTTTCCGCCTGCGCGATCAGGCCCGCAATGACCGTCTCGTCGGAGACGTCGCCACCGGCAGACACGGCCGCTCCGGGACGCTCCGCGTTGATCGCCTCTGCTACTGCCGAAGCTGCTGCCCCGTCCAGGTCAGCCACTACGACGCGAGCACCCTCGGCAGCCAGTCGCTCGGCCAGTGCACCGCCGATTCCCCCGCCGCCACCGGTGACAATTGCTACCTTCTGGGCAACCTTCATGAGCGATTCCTCTCGCTTGCGTCATACCTACGCGCTGACAGTGATCCACGTCTCCCCTCATGTATAGTTGAATCCGGCGTCAGTTTCAACCGTCGAATCGCGACGGTCACCCGAACGGCCCGTTCCGTCCTCCTGAACTGCGAGTAAAGGGATAACGATGACTGAAAACCAATTGCCCGTCCGCCCGTCCACCTTCACCGAGCTCGAGAAGCTCATCGGCCAGGAACTTGGCCCGACGGAGTGGTACGACATCACCCAGGAGCGCATCAACGCGTTCGCCGAAGCCACAAACGATCATCAGTGGATTCATGTCGACCCGGAACGAGCCGCATCGAGCCCGCTCGGCAGCACGATCGCGCACGGACTCTTCAGCCTCTCACTGGGACCCCAGTTCTCCTACCAACTCATCCACTTCGACGGCTTCGCCCACAGCCTCAATTACGGCTACGACAAGGTTCGCTTCCCCGCTCCCGTTCCCGTGGGATCCCGGGTCCGCATGCGCGCAACCGTCGTGTCCGCGGAGCAGTTGCCCGGCGGAATCCAAGTGAAGATGAGCCAGGTGGTCGAGCGCGAGGGTTCCGACAAGCCCGTCGTGGTCGCCGAATCCGTCGCTCGCGTCGTCGAAAAGAGCTGAACCGAAAAGAGCTGAACCGAGACTGGGACGCCCGGCCGCTCGAACATCGATGCAGCCGGGGCGGCCCACCTCGTCAGAGACGGTCGGGGAACTTCAGAGCGTTCGCCCACAGATCGGTCACAGTGGCGACAATCTGATCGAACTCCGGTGAACGCCCGTCCACCTCACCCTCACGAAGGGTGAACAGACTGTAGGCGAGTCGACTCACCATGCCGGACAGAGCAATCGACGCCGTCATCGGATCCAGCGCCGTGTCCGCGATGCCGCGGGACTGCAGATCTGCGATCCCGCGGGCATTACGGCGTATGAACGCATTGGCACGCTCGCTGCGGAACTTCCGGAACTCCGGGTCGATGTGAGCAACCTGCTCCATGAGCCCCATCAACTTCGCATTGCGTTGATACGCGGCCAGATACGCTCGATTACTTGCCTCGAGCACGGCGTACGGATCGTCCGCGCTCGCAACGCGTCCCATGCCCGGGTGCATCATGTCGTCTCGCGCGACCTCGAGGACGGCGGCGAACACCTCTTCCTTGTTCGCGAAGTACGTGTAGAACGATCCCGTCGCGCAACCGGCTTCTTTTGCGATGTCGATCAAACGTGCATCGAGATAGCCACTGCGCTCGAAAACCTTACGGGCAGCAGCAACCAATGCCGCACGCGTGCGTGTCCCCCGCTCGGTGGTCGGTCGATCCCGGAGCAGCGCGGGCGGAGCCACCGGTAAGGCGGCAATTCGCGATTCGTCGTCGAGCACGGTGCGCTCCTCATCCTTCCGATCAACATCATTTTCGGGACAATCCCAGCAGACTCGATGTTGACGCCGGATTCAAGTGTACGCTCTGGTGAGACCCAGGACACACAATCGGTCGATTCCTCCCGAAAGGCAGAACCATGGTTAGCGTTCTCGACCCGGTGACCCGTCACGCGGAAGCCACTCCGGAAAATATTGCAATTCGCGGCACGGATAGTCATTGGACATACCGACAGCTTCACGACGCGTCTCTGGCGTTCGCCGGCCGCATTCGCGACGAAGGGTTGAGCATCGGCGACCGGGTTCTGCTCGCGGCGCCGTCGGTGCCTGAATTCATCGTGGCGTACATGGGGATTCAGGCTGCAGGTTGTGTCGTGGTGCCCATCAACACGATGTCGGCGCAACCCGAAGTCGAGTACGTACTGGACGACGCCGAGATTTCGCTGGCGATCGCCTGGCACCAGCTCGGTCCCGCAGTTCAGGATGCAGGGAGTGCGCGCGGCGTCCCGGTGTGGACGCTCACCGAAGAATCGGCGAAGGCCGACCATCCACCGGCAACGGTGGTCGACCGCGACACAGCGGACACCACGGCGATTCTCTACACCTCCGGTACCACCGGACGTCCGAAGGGCGCTCAGCTGACAGTCGGGAATCTGTTGTCTGCCGGTGAGATCGGCGCCGAGAGCAGCCGCGGAAATCCCTCGGACCGCACCGGTACCGGGCTGCCGCTCTTTCACATCTTCGGCCAGGGTTCGGTCATGATGGCAACCTTCACCGGCGGCGGATCGCTGTCCCTGCTCGCCCGGTTCGACCCGGCCGCCATGCTCGATCTGGTGCGTCGGGACAAGCTCACCATCATGGCCGGCGTCCCCACCATGTGGAATGCCATGCTGCACGCCGCAGCCGACGTGGACAGCTCCGACTTCGAACAACTGCGGATCGCAATCTCCGGTGGCGCATCACTTCCCGGTGAAGTCGCTCGCGCCTTCGAAGCACGGTTCAATTGCACAATCCTCGAGGGCTACGGCCTGACCGAGACGAGCGCATTCGGAACTTTCAACAGCATCGACCGCGTCGCAAAGATCGGATACACCGGCCGCGCCGTACCGCGCACCGAGGTCGAGGTCCGTGATCACGACGGAAATGTCTGCCAGGCAGGCACAGTGGGCGAGGTATTCATCAAAGGACCGACGGTCATGAAGGGCTACTGGAGGCGCCCGGCCGACACGGCCGCCGTCCTGTCCGACGACGGATGGTTCCGCACCGGAGACCTCGGCGAGACCGACGCCGACGGTGACCTTCGCATCGTCGACCGCGTCAAGGACCTCATCATCCGCGGTGGATACAACGTCTATCCAGGCGAGGTCGAAGAGGTGCTCTACCAGCACCCCGACATCATCGAGGCCGCGGTGATCGGTATACCCGACGACTACTACGGCGAGGAGGTTGCGGCGGTGGTGGCCGTGCGCCCAGGCTCCGACCTCGAAGCAGATGACGTCACCTCGTGGGCTCGGGAACGTCTGTCCGCCTACAAGATTCCGCGGGTGGTCCAGTTCATCGACGCGCTCCCGAAGGGTTCGACGGGAAAGATCCTCAAGCGATCGATCGACCGCACCGAACTCCTCGCCCAGAAGCAGAACTGAAAACACAGGTGAACCCCGGCGAGATTTCGCCGGGGTTCACCTGTCCATGCGCTCAGAGTGCGTCGAAGTACTCGATCTGCGGGGCGCCTGCGAGGAAGGGCGCCATCGCCTTTCCCGCGGCCTGGAAATGCTCGGACGATCCATGGGCCTTGATCGCAGCACTGTCGTGATACAGCTCCATGAACTTGTACGAATTCGTATCCGTCTTCGAGCGGATCAGTTGATACAGAACCGTTCCGGGCTCTTCCGTGCGCACCTTCTCGGCAAGTTCGGCGACTACGGCTTCGAACTGTTCGCCGCTTCCGTCTTTGACGGTGATATCCGCGATGACAGCAATCATTCATTCCTCCAAAAGTGTTCCAGCAGTATTCGAGTGTTACCGAGAACCTACAGTTTCACTGCATGGGCAGTAGTCCGAACGTCGATTCCAACTGACTGCGAGTGCTTTCCGCATCGGTGTGGAGAATGCCGGCGATCCCCAATCGTGCCGCGCCGTCGAGGTTCTGTTGCAGGTCGTCGATCATCACGGCGCCTTCGGGCGCTACACCCAGCCGCTCACACGCGATGGTGTAGATCTGACGAGAGGGCTTACGAATCCCTACTTCCGAGGAGATCACCACTTCGTCGGCGAGGTCCTCGAGCACAAAACCCGCGTAGCAATCACGCCCGAAAGCATTGGACACGAGCGCAACAGGGTGACCCGCCGCTCGGACGTCCGCAATCAGTCGCACCATCTCTTCGTCTCGGACAAGCCCGGCCTGCATACGGTCGACCAATCCTTCGCTGTCCACGACGGCGCCGTGCGCTCGTAGCCGTTCCCCGAATCCTGCTTCGAAGGCCTCCTGGTCGATCTTTCCGGATTCGTGATCGGAGAGCAGTTTTTTCGAGACGTCGTCGCGGGAGAGCAGGGTCAACGGAAGTCGTGGGTCGCCGCCAAGCGAGGCCCCGAAATCTTCGAAGGCCCGCAGCACACTGGAGGTGAGAACTCCACCGAAATCGACGAGCACTGCCGTACGCGTGGGTGTCATTGCTCCATCAGACACCAAACATGAACCCGGCGTCAACATCAATTTTGGCGTAGCGAGAATTGCAAAGTGTTGATCCACAACCGGTTGACGGTATCGAGCAGACCGTCGAAGGTCACTCCGGCGGCGCCATCCTCGCCGCCGCGGGATACGAAGTACCCGAACGCAAGTCGACTGATCATCCCGGAGAGTGCCCGAGACGTCAGTAGCGGATCCAGATTCGCGTCCGCCAGTCCGGCTTTCTGCAGCTTCTCGATACTGCGCGCGTTGCGTCGAACAAACGCGTCAGCACGCTCGAGGCGGAGAACCCGGAACTCCGGATCGATGCTTGCTACCTGCTCGAGCAGTCCCATCAGCTTCGCGTTCCGTCGGTACGCCTCGAGGTACGCGCGGTTACTCGCCGCGATGACCTCAGCAGGATCCGCGCCTTTCGGAGTGTGCGGCATACCCGGATGCATCATGTCTTCGCGCGCCAACTCCATCACTGCCGCGAAGATCTCTTCCTTGCTCGCGAAGTAGGTGTAGAAAGTACCGGCCGAGCACTGCGCCTCCACAGTGATGTCGATCAGCCGCGAGTCCAGATAACCGGTCCGTTCGAAAACGGTGCGGGCCGCATCGATCAACGCTCGACGCGTACGCAAGCCACGCTGAGTGGAGGGGAGTTCCCGTGACACTGTCGACGAAGCATCTTCGGAGCCTGTGCGTGCTGCAGCCATGCTCCAGTTATACGTCAGACGCCCGCTACCGGTGACCGATAGCGGGCGTCTACTCGAAACCGAAAGAGTTACTTGGCGTACAGGTGCGCGCCCGGAATTGCGTTCGGATCGTCCCGAACTTCCTTCGGGTTGGTCTCTTTCAGCACCCAGGCACTGAAGAAGGTCACCAGACCCATGAGGGCTACGAACACGGCAACCCATGTAGTGGTCCCGGTCTTCGCGATGAGTGCCGTCATGATGAACGGAGTACCACCGCTGACCGTGATCGCCGCCAGTTGGTACGCCAACGATGCTGCCGAGTAACGCACGTTGGGCGCGAACAGCTCACCCATGTACGCAGCGATCGGCCCGTAGGTCATCGACTGGAACACGCTGCCGACTGTCACCGCGATGAAGAACAGCGGCAGGGACCTGGTGTTGATCAACCAGAAGTACGGGAATGCCCAGACCACGATCGCCGCGGCGCCGATCAGGATCATCGGACGACGACCGATCTTGTCGGACATCTTCCCGGACCACAGCACCACACCGACTGTCAGCAACGCACTCAGGAGCGAGATGATGAGCAGTGAGTTCCGCTTCAACCCCAGTTCGGTTGTGCCGTAGCTGAGCACGCCGGCGATGCTGATGTAGAACAGTGCATTGGTGGCGGCCAGAAGTCCGCAACCGAGCAGAATCTTGCGCCAGTGATCCTTGAGCGCCTGCGCCAGTGGAGCCTGAACGACGACGTCCTTTTGGTTCTTCTTGGCGTCTTCCTGCAACTCGAGGAATTCCGGTGTGTCCTCGACCTTCGTCTGGATGTACAGAACCACGGGGAAGAGCAGCGCGCTGGCGAAGAACGGAACCCGCCAACCCCAACTCAGGAATGCTTCGTTGGAAATGGTCGCGGTCGCGACGAGGAAGACCAAGTTGCCCAGCACTACACCGAACGAAACACCCATCTGACCGAAAGTGCCTGAGAATCCGCGCTTCTTGGGACTCGCGGATTCGGTGAGGAGAAGGACGATTCCGCCCCACTGGCCACCGCAGGCGAGACCTTGGATGAATCGCAGTGTCACGAGGAGAATCGGAGCGACTACGCCGATTGCCGAAGCACTCGGAATCGCGCCGATCAGGAACGTCGCGACAGCCATCAGCAACAGGCAGGTGACGACGGCGGGCTTACGTCCGTACTTGTCGCCGAAGTGTCCGGCGACCAAACCGCCGATGGGGCGGGCAACGAAGCCGGCCCAGAACGTACTGAACGAGAGCAATGTGCCCATCAGTGCGGATGAATCGGGGAAGAACACATGCGGAAAGACCAGTGCCGCAGCCGTTCCGTACAAGAAGAAGTCGTACCACTCGATGGAACTGCCGAGCAGTCCCGCGCCGAGAAGTTTGCGGTGCGCTTTCTTCTTCTTCCGTTCCTGATCGGACAGGCCCCCTGCCTGCGTGTTCGAATCCACTGCCGATCTCGTCATGGGTTACTCCTCGATGGGTCGGACGCTCGTCGCGCCGGGAGTTGAGAAGCGGAACCGGGCCAGAAGTAGAAACTGACACCAACTTCAACTCTGTGGCGTTGCGATCAGTCTGCGATACAAAAAGAGTGATGTCAATCACTGAAATGCATTGCCGCATAGGGGACTAAATCCCCTACCGATGCTCGTCAGCCACCACGACGAATGGCCGGCTCACCTTGTCGGCGGCCGGCAATTCGTTTGTCAGGCAGATCTAGTTCGGTACCCGCAGTTCACGACGAAGAATCTTGCCGCTCACTGTTTTCGGGAGGTCATTCATGACCTCGACGATGCGTGGATACTTGTATGCTGCAAGCCTTTCCTTGCAGAACTCGACCAGATCCTCGGCGGTCGCCTCGGCACCGTCCTTGAAGGACACGAAGGCCTTCACGGTTTCGCCGCGATACGGATCCATGACACCGACGACAGCAGCCTCTCGTACGGCGGGGTGTTCGTAGAGAACATCTTCCACTTCGCGTGGCCACACTTTGAAGCCCGACGCATTTATCTGATCCTTCATCCGGTCGACGATGTAAAACCAACCGTCGCCGTCCATGAATCCGATGTCGCCGGTGTGAAAACGCCCGTCCGGCATGGCATGTGCGGTCTCGTCCGGCTTGTTCCAGTATCCGAGTGCAACCTGGGGACCGGAGACCACGATCTCGCCGTACTCCCCGACCTGTACCGGCTTGTCGTTCTCGTCCACCACCTCGGCGTACGTATTCGACACCGGAACACCGACGGCAACGGCCCCCGACGCCGGATCTACCGGCGCTTCACGCGAATTCGGCACCACGATTGCCGGGCTGTTCGTCTCGGTCAGCCCGTAGCCGTTGTGAATGTAGTGACCGAACTTCGCCCGGAACGCTTCCAACGCCGCGTGCGGGATCGGCGCGCCACCTGAATACACCGACTCGAGAGAGCTCAAAGATTCCTTCGAGACTGCGGCGCTGTCCGTCCACGCGATGAATACCGTGATCGCTCCGATGATCGCGGTAGCCCGATGCTCCGAAATCGACTCCGCTGCAACGATGGGATGGAATCGGCAGGTCAGAATCGTGGGCGCGCCGGCTAGGAGTGGAGCCGCGACGTGCCCGATCAACCCGGTGATATGGAACAGTGGCGCCACCGCGAACATCGCGCCGCCGGGGCGCAACCCCAGCCAGTCCCGATAGATCTGCGCTGCGAACACGACATTTGAGTGCGTGTTCATCGACCCCTTCGGCGGGCCGGTTGTCCCTGACGTATAGGGAAGGTAGGCAAGGTCTTCCGGGGACAGATCGACCTTCTCGGGCTTCTGCCCTCGATGAGCCTCGATCAATTCCAGTAGATCCGGAAATCCATCGTGCCGAATCCTGGACGCCGAACCGAAGATCCGTTCATCGTCGCGCGACTGAAAATCCAGTTCCGACGTGGTGATCACCCGTCTCACTGCGGTGCCCTCGGACGCAGTCGCCACGGTCTCGGCCGAGGACTCGAGACAGATGACTGCCGCCGCTCCGCTGTCGGCCAGTACGGTGGACAGCTCACGGTCGCGGTACATCGGATTGACCGGAACGACGACGGCACCGAGCTTCCAGACCGCGACTGTCGCGATCACGAACTGCGGAACATTCTGCAGGACAAAGGAAACTCTGTCTGCGAACCCGATTCCATCCTTGGCGAGGGCTACGGCAAGCGCATCCGACATCTCGTCGAGCTCGGCAAAGCTGACGGTCCTGTCGAAGTACCTGATGATCGGGGCGGTGCGATCGCGCTCCAGCGAAGCACGGAACATCGCGAGGGCGTCGACGTGCTCGATGTCTACGTTCGGCGGAGTGTCGGCGTCGTAATTGGCGAGCCAGGGCTTGCTCTCGTACACGTTGGTCATATCTCAGCTCTCGAAGTACCGACGTGGGTTGTCCACCAGCATCGCCTTGACCTGGTCTTCGGTGACACCACGTTCGAGCAGCGCCGGAATGACATCATCACTGATGTGGGTGTAGTTCCAGTTCGGAAGTGCCACTTCTCTTGCCGCGCTGGGGAAGTAGTCGATGAAACACGACGCGTCATGTGCCAGAACCATCTTCTCCGCGTAACCGCGACGGGCCATCTCCACCACGGTGTTGACACGATCCTCGAACGACAGGAACGGTTCGAGACCGAAACGGTCCATCCCCAGTAGCGAACCGGCATCGGCCAGCGCACACAAGTAGTCGAGATCGGTGGTGTCGCCGGAGTGACCGATGACCACCTTGGTCAGATCCGCACCCTCTTCGGCCAGAACCTTCTGCGCGACCAGCCCGGATTCAGTGTGCGGGTTGGTGTGCACGGTGATCGGCACTCCCGTTTCCACCTGCGACTGTCCGACCGCGCGCATGACCCGCTCGACGCCGGGGGTAAGGCCCGGCTCCTCGATGGCGCACTTCAGGAAGGAGGCTCGGACACCGGTTCCGGCGATTCCTTCCCTGATGTCCTTGACGAACAGTTCGACCATCGGCTCGGGGCCGTCGAACAGCAATCCCGGTCCGGTGTAATGGAATTGGAAGGGAATGTCGTTGTAGGTGTAGATGCCGGTAGCAACGATGATGTTGAGATCGACCTGCTCGTTGATCCGGACGATGCGCGGAATGTACCGGCCGAGGCCGATCACCGTGGGATCGACGATCGTGCTGATTCCGCGGGACTTCACCTCGGTCAGCTTTGCCACCGCGTCCGCTACCCGTACTTCCTCGTCCCAGGGTTCGGGGTAGTCGGGGTAGTTCTGGCGCAACTCCTCACCCAGAACGAAGACATGCTCGTGCATCAACACCTTTCCCAGATCGGCTGTGTCCACCGGCCCACGAACGGTTTGTACTGAACTCATCGATCGAACCCCTGACTGTGATCGCCATCACTAACATGAGACAATGAGCTAGTGTGTCTCACGTGGCCAGGTTCGTCAATAGGCTCGATCCCCCGAGGCTCACCATTTTTTCAACGGCCGAAATTGTGCAGTACCGGACAACCGGAGAGAATGTCCCGATGCCTACCGACCTCGAACGCCGACGCGCGATCGACACCGCCGCGAGCATGTACCTCGCGGAGGAACCACTCGACATGTCACTGCTCGCCGAACGTCTCGGCGTAGGCCGCGCGACGCTGTACCGCTGGGTCGGCAACCGCGACGAACTGCTCGGAACAGTGCTGGCCGAGGCCACCGAACGGACATACCGAAAGGCGATGTCACAGGCGTCGGGGCAAGGTCCGGAGTACATTCTCGACGTCTTCGGCCGCGTTATGCGATCGGTGGAATCGTCGACAGAACTGCGCGCGCTGACCAAACGCGAACCGATGGTGTTCATCAAACTCGCGATGATGCCCGGCTCCATCGAATCGATCTCCGCCTCCATTACCGCCGAAATCTTGCAGTCCCAGGTCGACGCCGGCCAACTGACGATCACGCTCTCGCCGCAAGTGCTGGGCGAAGCCCTCGTCCGCATCTGCGACGTACACCTCTACGCCCCCCTGCTCGGCCGAGAAAAGGCCGAGATCGAGACGGCCCTCGACCTGATCGCACTGCTCCTCGGCGTCACCCGCAACTGACTCGCTTCGACCGCGTGAACACTACGGCGACACACCGGCCACCCGAGTCCTCAGACGTCTGATGAGTTGTTACTCTTTCGGTACCCACCCGAGAGGCGAGCCGTGTCCGACGACCACACAGGATTCACACTTCGCAGTGGTCCGCTGGTACCGCAACTCGAACAGTTGCTTCGCGGGCGAATCAGGCAAGGAACGTGGGCGCCGTCCGAGCGCATACCGAGCGAGGCGGCCCTTGCCGTCGAACTCGGCGTCGGGCGTTCCTCGATTCGCGAGGCAATCCGCCTCCTCGCTCGCGACGGACTACTCGAAGTCCGACACGGCGTCGGAACCTTCGTGGCTGCCGCGTCCGAACTCGAGCACGTCGACGAATTCACCAAGCTTCTTCGACGCTCGAGGATCCTCGAGGTCTTCGAAGTCCGTCGCGCACTCGAGATCGAGGCCGCCAGACTGGCCGCGGAGCGGGTACAACCCGAGGACCTCGACGGCCTGCGGCGGCGACTGACCATGCGACACAGTCATTTCGAGGGTGATGTCGAGAAGTTCGTCGACGTCGACCTCGACTTCCACACCGAAGTCGTTCGGCTGTCCGGAAACGCAGTTCTGCTCTCGCTTTTCACGTCGGTGCGTCCACTCCTTCGTGAATCCCTCGTCGAGATGATGGCCCACGAGGCCGGCGTCCCCGACACCTCACATGCCCATGATCAGTTGGTCGAGGCCCTTCAAGACGCCGACCCAGAAGCCGCGGTAGCGGCAACTCGAGCAAACATCGACACCGTCCTACGACGACTGCGTGTGCTCGACGCCTAAGAGAGGTTAGTTCTCGTGCAACACCCCACCGGCACAGTTCTGTCGACCGAACACGTGGATCTCGTCCGCGACGGCCGATACTTGTTGAAAGACATCAACATTTCGATCGAACCCGGACAACACTGGGTCCTCCTCGGCGCGAACGGCGCGGGCAAGAGCACGCTTCTGAGCCTGCTCGGAGCAACCGCCCACCCGACTCGCGGTTCCGTTTACGTCCTCGGCCACAAGTTGGGCCGCGTCGACATGAGGGAACTGCGGATGGACATCGGGCACGTGAACCCTCGTCACACGATCGGAATTCCGATCACCGTCCGCAACGTCGTGATCACCGGCCTCACCAACACCACCGAGGTGATGCCGCGCTGGTCACCGACGCCGGAGCAAGAGGCTCATGCCGACGCACTGATCGATCTACTCGGAATGAGTCCGCGTTCGGACGCGCTGTGGCCCAACTTGTCCCAAGGCGAACGGGGACGAGCCCTGATCGCCCGCGCACTCATGGTCGAACCGCGCCTGCTTCTGCTCGACGAGCCCGCGACCGGACTCGATCTTGCTGCACGCGAACAACTCTTGACGGCACTGGACGACCTCCGCAATCAGAACCCGTCACTTGCCAGCATCCTCGTGACGCACCACATCGAAGAGATCCCCAGCACCACCACACATGCTCTTCTGATCAAGGACGGCGTCGTGACCGCCAGCGGCCTCGCCGAGGATGTGATCACCACCCAGAACATCAGCGAGTGCTTCTCGCATCCCATCGAGATCGAGCGTCGTGGTGGTCGGTGGAATGCTCAGTCGCGGCCACGCGAAAGAGTGTGACCGACAGTAGTTTCAGAGACGTCTGGCGCCGGGTCCCTCCCGGCCCAGTTCGTCTCCAGGGTTGAGCAGGTTGCATGTTTTCAGTGACAGACACCCGCAGCCGATACAGCCCGTCAGTTCGTCCTGCATCCGGTTGATGGCCTGCTTGCGATCCTCGAGGCGCTGATTCCACTCCGTCGAAATCTTGCGCCAGTCCTTCTTCGTCGGAGTTCGCCCCTGCGGCAACGATCCGAATACCTCGGCAACTTCGGCCAGAGGTATCCCGAACCTGACTGCCAACTGGATCAGCGACACCCGCCGGATCGAGTGCCGCGGGAACTTCCTCATATTTCCTGCCGTCCGCTCCGCAGGAACCAGACCGAGTGTTTCGTAGTAGCGCACCGCCGACACGGCGACGCCGGTGCGCTCCGATACCTCACCGATCGAGAGAAGTTCGTCACTCTTACGGATCATTCTGCCTCCCAATGGCTGCGCGACATTGACCTGAAGCGCACTCGAGATTCTACCTTCGACAACATGCACTCCCCCACCGATGCTCCCGCCGGAACCTGGCGGCAGCTCCTGAGCGGTCGATACCTCGGCACCGCTACCGTCCTCGCAGGCGGCGTTGCGCTGTACGCGACCAACGTCTACCTGACGACCAGCCTGCTTCCGACTGCCATCGACGACATCGGCGGTCAGCAGTACTACGCCTGGACCGCGACGGTCTTCCTTATTGCTTCCGTCATCTCTTCGATGTTGGTCACCAACGTCCTCGCTGCCAGGGGACCGCGCGGGGCCTACCTGATCGGCCTCGCGATCTTCGCGCTCGGCACCGTTGTCTGTGCGGTCAGCCCGACTATGGAATTGCTGTTGGTCGGCCGCACGATCCAGGGTTCGGGCGGTGGCCTGCTGGCCGGTCTCGGTTACGCCGTCATCAATGCCGCGCTCCCCAGACATCTGTGGACTCGCGGGGCCGCGCTGGTTTCGGCGATGTGGGGAGTCGGCACCTTCGCCGGCCCTGCAATCGGCGGTGTCTTTGCTCAGTTCGGAGCCTGGCGATGGGCTTTCGGCGTCCTGGTCATCGCGACGATCGCAGTCGCCGCTCTCGTCCCCAGCGCGCTACCGGCACATGAACCGGGCAGCACCACCAGTAGCCCGGTGCCGGTCCTCTCGCTGGCATTGCTGACTGCGGCAGCTTTGCTGGTCAGCGTTGCCGGAATTCTGTCCAACCTCGCCGTGACCGCCGCAATGGTTCTCGCCGCTGTGCTGCTACTGATCGCTTTTGTCGCCGCAGACCGCCGCTCGGGCCACGGCGTACTGCCACCGTCGACGTTCAACGCGTCATCTCTCAAATGGGTGTACCTGACCATCGTCGTCCTCGCCGTCGCGTCGACCGTCGAGACGTTCATTCCACTCTTCGGCCAACGACTTGCCGGACTGGCACCGCTCGCCGCCGGATTCCTCGGCGCCGCACTCGCTCTGGGCTGGACTCTCGGCGAAATCCCGAGCGCCTCGGCCACGACCCCTCGTATCGTGCGTCGAATCGTTGTCAGCGGTCCGATCCTCGTCGCGATCGGGTTGGGCATCATGGCAACATTTCTCACCGAGCACGCCGGCGCCGGTGCGATGGTCGCGTGGGTGATCGGACTGCTGTTCGCCGGCGTCGGAATCGGCATCGCCTGGCCTCATCTTGCAGTCGGCGCGATGACTTCGGTCGCCGATCCCGGGGAAGGTGCGCGTGCCTCGGCTGCCATCAACACCGTGCAGTTGATCGCCAATGCTTTCGGCGCAGCCCTGGCCGGAGTGCTGGTCAACATCGGCGAACCGTCGACGCTTCGTTCTGCGCAATTGCTTCTCTTCACCTTCGCCGCTGTCTCGATCATCGGCATTGCCGTGGCAGCTCGCGCACTTCCGCGAACGCCCGACAAAATCGGCAGCCCCGAAATCGTTCACGACGCTCGCTAAACTGTGAGAAACCCACACGGAGGAGTTGGCCAGTGACAGAACCGGATCCGGGCACAGTGGAAACCGACTTCCCGAAGACGGGAGCTCCCGCACAGCGCGCGCTGATCGCAGCGGGTTACACCCATCTCGCGCAGCTGACGTCCGTGTCCGAGAAGCAACTCGGCGCTTTGCACGGGATGGGACCGAAGGCCTTGAGGATTCTGCGCGAAGCACTCGCCGAACGTGGACTGAGCTTCGCCGACTGAGCTCTCACATCAGACCAGGCTCGCCCGCACCTGGTTGCCACCTTCGCGTTTCGCTTCGTACATCACCGAGTCCGCGACGCGGAAGAGTTCGGCAAAAGCAGCGTCGACGGACTCACCCGGATTCCGGGGCGCGGTGCGGACCGCCATTCCGATGCTCGCGCTCGTCGGAGGATCATCGGTCGCTCCGTCCATGGCGGAGCGGATCTGTCCTTCCAGCCTGGAGATCACGCTGACCGGTACCCGTTCGACCACGACGAACTCGTCACCGCCCATACGAGCAGTCAAGGCGGACTGGGTTGTCCACAAACGGATGCGCAGTGCAGTTCGCATGATCGTGCTGTCTCCTACGTCATGGCCGTGAACGTCGTTGATCGTCTTGAAGCGATCGAGGTCGATCACCACCACGAGAACCGCATCGGCCTCGGTCACCGGAGGTCCCATCAGATCCTTCACACGACGCGAAAGTCCGCGACGGTTGAGCAGACCAGTCAACGGGTCTATGTCGGAAGTAGTGGCGTCGGATCCCAGAACTGCCAGAACCATTTGGGACACCACGGGAATCACAATGATGGTGGCCATCACGACCGCGATTTTCGCCAGTCCCAAGCCGACGTCCGCTACTGGCCCGAACAACAAAGTCCACCCCGAAAGCACTGTGACCGTCGAGGCGAAGACCAAGTGACCGACTTGCAGTTTCGGATTGTGGAAGAACGCGATGTAGCCGCCGATCGACGCGAAAACGACGCACGCGATGAGCCGTCCCAGCGGTTCCGAGTCGGTTGCGGCCGCCGCCGCAATCGCGACGTCGGAACCCACGACAAAGGTGTACGACCACAGCGGCGTCGGCGGAAACAGCCACCAGATCAGGGCCGCGCCGAGGCACAGCGCGATGACCGCCAGATTGACCGTTCGCCAGAACGTACCTTGCGGACCGACGTCACTGAATCGCGCCGACAGCAACACCAACCCCATCCAGAATGCCGTTCCGCCGACCAGCGCCCGACAGGAAGTCAAGAACCCGCGGTCCTCGAGGTACCTGCTGAAACTGTGGAACTGGTCCGGCAACTGCCACCAGCGCATGACAACGTCGACCAAACCGTTCATCGCCGGTCAGCCGATGCTGCTCCGCAACTTTTGGGCATACTTCGACGTAACGGACTCGCTGATTTCCCCCCGAAGCGCACTGGCATATCCGGCAGCATAGTCAGCGGCGACAGACAAACAAACCGTTCTGCCGGATTTGAATCGGTCGATCAACTCAAAGCGTCGTAGGCCGCCGATACGTACTGCGCCGATCTCTCGGAACCGAGCAGACCCGGCCCCATCTTGTTCATCACGTACGAGAACGTCATGCGCTTCTCGGTGTCGATGATGATCTGCGAGCCACCCCAACCTCCCCAGAAGCAGATTCGCCCCTCCGGAATGAACGGGACGGACTCGGGCGTCGGCAATCCGAATCCGACGCCGAAGCGGACCGGCACGCCGAGGACGAGGTCGACCCCGTACGACTGCTCCTCGAAGATCTTGTCGATCGTTTCCTCCGACAGCAAGCGAACGTCACCGACCTTGCCACCGCACGCGATCACCGATTGGATCCTTGCGAGTGCCCTCGCATTCGAATGACCGTTGGCCGCACCGATCTCGGCGGCGCGCCACCCGTCGGTCCACGAACCTGTAGCGTCAGCGGGCGGCGCGGTGAATGTCTTCACCATGATGTTGTCCATCCCGAGTGCCGCGATGTCGATCGGCAACGGCGGTGGCGCAATCACATTCGAGACTCGCCCGTATTCCGACTTCGGCAAGCCCAGGCGGAAATCAGCATCGAGTGGGCCGGCGATTTCCTCGTCGATGAAGCGGCCGAGGGTTCGTCCGTCGATGCGCCTGACGACCTCGCCGATCAGGTGGCCGTAGTTGAGGGCGTGGTATCCGGATGCCGTACCCGGTTCCCACCACGGAGCCTGTGTCGCCAACCGGGCGGTGGCATATTCGTCGTCGCAGATGTTCTCGAGGGTGAACGGTTGGTCCCACCCCGACACACCCGAGGTGTGCGACAACAGTTGCCGGACCTGAATTCGGTCCTTGCCCGCTGCTGCGAATTCCGGCCAGTACTGCGCGACCGGGGCGTCGAGATCAAGCAACCCGCGGTCGACGAGCATGAGCGCGGCCAGTGCGGTCACGGTCTTGCTGCAGGACCAGACATTGGTGACGGTGTCGCGAGACCAAGGAGCAGTGTGCTCGAGGTCGACCCAACCGCCCCACATGTCGACGACGGATTCGCCGTCGATCGTCAATGCGATCGCTGCCCCGACGTCCTCGCCGGAATCGAGATTGCGTGCCAGCGCCTCCTTCAAGCCGGAGAATCGCTGGTCACATACGCCTTCGATGTTCGCCACTGACAGCCTCCACAGGAATGATGAAACTTGACGTCAACTTCAACTACGTTGAGTATGTGTCCGATTCACCTGTGGTGTCAATCACTTCAAGTGCCAGAGTCGGCTCAGACCAACGGGATTCCCTTGGCGATGCGCCGACGCAGATCCCAGAGATAGAAGTTGTAGGGAAACATCCGCAGAATCTTCGGACTGAGCCGATTGACCAGCGCGGCGACGCGCATGGATCGGTCGAAGTTACGCTGCTGACGCACTGACCACGGGAGCCGCATTTCGTCACGAAAGGCTTGGGGCAGGAACCCGGTGGTGACAAATCGGTTGAGCGGACCGACCACGGGATGCAACAACTTCGGCGTGAAGGTCGCCGACGCGATCCCGTAGAGATGCTCACGAATCGTCTCGTCGATCGCCACCTTGTCGAGGTTCTCGTTCCAGTAGACCTCGAACGCATCCCGGTCCGCCGGCCACATGTCGCGTCGCATCTGAAGGGTTGTACCGAACGTGGCGCTGCGCTGATAGAACGCATCCCGGGTTACCGGATCGAGATCCCCGTACAAGATTTTGTAGACGTCCTCGAAGCCTCGGTACAGGCAGGCGGCCACCCACAACTGCAGTTCCGGATCGAACGCGTTGTACTCGACCGCACTGTTCTCATCGGAGCGAACTTGCTTGTGCGAGCCATTGACTGCGCGCCGGTACAGCTTCTTTTCTTCGTCCGTCGCCAGGCTTGCGACGGCGAGATACGTCAGCGTCGTCCGGGTTCGCTTCACCGGATGCCGATCCAACCGACCCGTCTCGACCTTGCTCTCGTACACGCCGTACCCCACCGCCGGGCGCGCCAACTGCATGATGACGTTGGCGCCGGCGGCCAACAGTCCGAGCCCGGACATCGCCTTTTCAACCTCGGCGTCGATGTCGACCGCCTGGACGCCGACCGCTCCGATGCCGCCTGCCACCGCTTCCTCGCGCCCGTCCATCGAATCCCTACTCACCGTCATGGCAGAACCCCTTCGAGTCGATATCTGCGAACGCATGTTCTCAGATGAGTGAAACGCCGAAATGCCGAGATGTCAAGCAATCTCGGGATGCAAAGATGGTCTTCATGAATGACCAACCGCGTTCGTACGGTGGCGTCGACGGCGCGCTCCGCGTAGCCCAACGACGAGAGACGCTGATCGAGGCCGGTCTGGAACTCATGGGCTCCGCCGAGCCCGAACTGACGGTCCGCGGAGTGTGCAAGAAGGCCGGTGTCGCGGCGCGGTACTTCTACGAGAGCTTCACCGATCGTGATGCTCTGATGTCGGCCGTCTACGACACCGTCATCACGGACATCGCCGTTTCGACCCAGGCCGCGGTGGATGCCGCCGAGACCGAACGAGGCAAGGCGCTCGCCGGAATCGCGAACATCGTCCGCACGATCGCGCAGGATCCCCGTCGCGGACGTCTACTGTTCTCCAGCGCCCTGACGAGCCCTGTCCTGGCCGAGAAACGCCAAGCGTCGACGACGATATTCATCGGTCTCCTGGCCGCCAACGCGAAGACCTTCTACCGATTGAACGACAGCGGTCATCTGACCCTGACGGCCACGTTCCTGGTCGGCGGCCTGGCGCAGACCCTCAGTGCATGGCTCGACGGGTACATCGACGTGACGGAAGAAGAACTGGTCGCCGAATGTGCGGCGATCCTGCTCGCACCCGCCCTGCCACCGTCTTGAGCTCCTGCATTCAGTCCCAGATCCCGATGTTGTCGAGGTGAGCGAGAAGTCGAGCAGCGCCGTCGGAGAACTGCAGACTCATCTGCGCGTCCACCTGTTCTCGATCGTGCTTCTCGAACGCCGCGATCAAAGCATCGTGGCTCGATACCGCAAGCTCACCCCAGCCTGGATCCGTCGCGTAGAGACGAGCAGGGGTGTACCGAATCGCGCCGAACAGGAACCATGCCAACTTCGCACCACCCGCAGCGCGATTGATCAGGCGATGGAACTCGAATTCGCACTGCTCGATCGCAGCTGCATCCGAAGCGTCGACCGCCGCTCGCAAATCGGCATTGAGTTCCGTGAGTTCCGCGAGTTGATCAGCGGTGATGCTGTCCATCGCCCGCAACGCCAGCTTGACCGCGATCTGCCCCTGCAACCAGAAGATGTCTTCGATGTCCTGGCGACTGAGGGGCGAGACGAGATAGCCGCGATGCGGAACCAACTCGACCATCCCCTCGCCGCGTAATGCGACGAGGGCTTCTCGCACCGGCGTGACGCTGACCCCGAGGTCGGCCGCGGTTTCGTCCAGCCTGACGAACTCGCCCGGACGGACCGAGCCGGACATGATCAGGTTGCGAACGTGGTTGGCCACGTCCTCCGACAACTGTGGCCGTCTCCTCAGCTCAGATGTCGCTCTCCGAGTGCGTGCAGACGTTGCCACAACCGATCCTCACAGTCCGTACGTTTTGCCGATGATGTCTCGCTGAATCTCGTTGGTACCACCATAAATGGAGGACACAAGAGTCTTTCGCACATGGTGCTCCATGTCGAACTCAGTCGCGTAACCGTACCCACCCATCATCTGCATCCCCTCGAGCGCGACCTTCTTGGCGGTCTCGGTCAGCTTGAGCTTGGCCATCGACGCTTCCCGCGGGAACATCTTGGTCGGGTTGGCGTCGACCATTCGGGCCACGCTGTAGACCAGCAGACGGCCGCATTCGATCTCCGTGGCGAGATCCGCGATCCGGTGGCGAAGCGCCTGAAACGATCCGACCGGACGGCCGAACTGCTTACGCGTGGTGACGAATTCGAGGGTGTCGTCGAAAGCGCGCTGCGCGGTCCCGAGCATCATCGCCGCGAGGATGAGGCGTTCGATGTTGAGTCCGGCCATGAGTTGACGCCAGCCGTTGCCGACTTCCCCAACCACCGCGTCCTCGGGCAGGAATGTGTCGGTGAAGTAGAGATCGTTGACCTCCTTGCCGCCCATGGTGTCGATTCCACTGATCTTCAATCCGGAGATGTCGGCCGGGACATGGAACATGGTCAAGCCCTCGTGCTTGCCTTCACCTCGGGACGTGCGAGCCACCAGAAGGATGTTCTCGGCGAAGTGCGCGTTGGAACACCACGTCTTCTGGCCGTTGATCAGCCACCCACCGTCGACCTTCTCGGCGCGGCAACTCAGATTTCCCACGTCGGAGCCCGCTTCGGGTTCGGACATCGAGATCGACTGAGACGCGCCACGGACGATCCCGCCGAGCACTGCCTCCTTCTGGGCCGGACTGCCGAACTTCTCGTATGCAGCCCCGGTGATGACGGTCGGGCCGAGTCCACCGATCGGCGCCATGCCCTTGGCGGCTTCCTCCAGAAAGATGCACAGGTCGACCGTGCTTCCGGCGGATCCGCCGTATTCCTCCGGGACAGTCAGCCCGAGCCATCCCAATTCCGCCATCTTCTCGTAGAACGCCTGGTTGTGGTTATGGGCGCCATGATCGGTCAGCAGGTCTCGCTGCTCACGGGTACCACTTTCCTTCTTGCAGAACGACGCTACCGACTTGGCGAAATCAGACTGCTCCTGCGTGAAATCCATGTACATCGAAAACTCCCGAGTGAGATGAGGCTGGAGGCTTGTCGGAGCTCGGTCCGACGCATACTGTGACTACCAGCACAGTAAATCACATCACATATATGTGATGCACCGACATGTGGAGGATCTGAAGAACATGACAGAACAGCTCGGCCGCCAGAGCACGTCCACGTCGACAGATCCGAGATCGGACGATCACACTTTCGCGAGCCTCGACCCTCGCAACGATTCCGTGGTCGCGCAGCACCCCATTGCAGACCAGCAGGAGATCGAGAAAGCGGTCGCCGCAGCACGCACGGCGTCGAAGTGGTGGGATCAACTCGGATTCCAAGGCCGCCGGAAGGTGCTCGGCAATTTCCGCGCCGCGATCGCCACTCACGCCGAATCGATGGCGGCGATCATTTCCGCCGAGACCGGAAAACCCAGCGACGACGCACTACTCGAAGTCATGCTGGCCGTCGAACATCTCGACTGGGCGGCACGCAACGCACAGAAAGTGTTGCGCCGCAGACGCGTCGGTGCAGGACTGATCAGCGCCAACCAGTCTGCATCCGTTGGCTACCGGCCGATGGGCGTCGTCGGCGTGATCGGCCCCTGGAACTATCCGCTGTACACACCGATGGGGTCGATCGGCTACGCACTGGCCGCCGGCAACGCCGTAGTCTTCAAACCGAGCGAACTCTCACCAGGCGTCGGCGTCGAATTGGCCCGGCTGTGGAACATCGCGGCACCCGGACACCCTGTCCTGCAGACCATTACCGGTGACGGAAAAACCGGTGCACTTCTGTGTTCGTCCGGTGTCGACAAGATCGCATTCACCGGTTCGACCGCTACCGCAAAGCGCGTAATGGCCGCCTGCGCGGACACCCTCACCCCCCTGGTCGCCGAATGCGGCGGCAAGGACGCCATGCTGGTGGACTCCGACGCCAACCTCGATGCGGCCGTGAGCTTCGCGGCATTCGGGGCAGTGGGCAACGGCGGACAAACCTGTGCCGGCGTCGAACGAATCTACGTCGCAGCGCCCGTGTACGACGCCTTCCTGTCCAAGCTCACCGCCGCGCTACGAGACGCCCACGCCGGCGCCACCGACAGCTCGACCTACGGGCCGATGACGCTGGGAAAGCAGACTGGGATAGTCCGGGGCCAGATCGAAGACGCTCTCAGTCGCGGCGCGAAAGCTGTACTCGGCGGACTTGATTCGTTCAACGGTCCGTTCATCGATCCGATCATCCTGACGGATGTTCCGGAGGATTCCACGGCGATCACCGAGGAGACGTTCGGCCCGAGCGTCGTGGTGAACAAGGTCGCCGACATGAACGAGGGGATCGAGCGCGCCAATGCATCGAAGTACGGCTTGGGCGCCTCGGTGTTCACCAAGAGTTCGTCGAAGGGCCGAGCGATTGCCGAAAAGCTCGAATGCGGTGTCGTCACGGTCAATTCGGTTCTCGGATTCGCCGGAATCGCCGCCCTGCCGTTCGGCGGGGTCGGCGATTCCGGATTCGGCCGTATCCACGGAGCCGATGGGCTGCGTGAGTTCAGCAGTGTGAAATCACTGGCCGTTCAGAAGTTCAACGCTCCGCTGGACCTGCTGACCATCGAGCGAAAAGCCAGGGACATGAAGATCTCACGTTGGATGCTGGCGAAACGCCACGCGAAGTCCTGAGAGATCAGGCGATCAGCCGGCGGTGACGAGCACCTGCTCGTCGCTGTCGGCTGCTTCGAGTTCACGAACCAGCGGAAGCACCTTGGCCCCGAAGTATTCGATCTCCTCCTGGAAATGCAGGAATCCGCCGAGAATCAGATCGACACCGCGACGGCGATATTCGACGATCCGATGCGCGATTTGTTCCGGCGTGCCGATCAGTTGTGAGCGGAAACCGTCGTTGTACTGAACCAAGTCCTCGAACGTCGAATCCGCCCACATCCCGTCCTTGGACGCGGTCGATGCGCCGGCCTGTTGGACTGCATTCTTGAATCCCTCGACCGCAGGGCGGTTGGCCTTGGCGATGATCTCGCGCAGTGTGTCCTTTGCTTCCGCCTCGGTGTCGCGGGCGATGATGAATCCGTTGAGCCCGAACTTGACCTCCCGATCGTTCTCACGAGCAACACGGCGAACGTCGACCAACTGTTCGGTGACGCCGTCGTAGTCCTTGCCGTTACTGAAGTACCAATCCGAATACCGGCCCGCGTTCTCACGGGCTGCCGCCGAGTTACCACCTTGGAACAGTTCGGGATTGGGGCGCTCCGGAGTGTTGAGAGGCTTCGGCTTCAACGTGAAGTCGTGGATGCGGTAGAAGTCGCCGCGGAAATCGACGTCGTCCTCCGTCCAGATCTTACGAAGAACCTGAAGGAACTCGGCGCTCCGCCGATAGCGCTCGTCGTGCTCGAGCCACGGCTCGCCTAGATGTGTGAACTCGTCCTTGAACCAACCACTGACGACGTTGACGGCAAATCGACCGTTCGACAGGTGGTCAGCGGTAGCGCCCAGTTTCGCCAACACTGCCGGCTGCCAGAGTCCCGGATGCACCGCGGCGATCACCTTGAGCTTCTCAGTGGCCAGGAGAAGCGCAAGGCTGAAGCTCGTGGATTCGTGCTGGAATTCGGCCCCATAGCTCGCCTCGTAACGTACCTGGCTCAGGGCGTACTCGAAGCCGTTGTTCTCGGCGGTCTGTGCCAGCTTCTTGTTGTACTCGTAGTCCCAGCTGGTCCGCTGCTCGATGTCGGAGGTGACCAGACCACCACTGACATTGGGCACCCAGTAGGCGAACTTGATCTCGTCGGCGATACGTTCAGTAGACATGAAACCCAGCAAACATGCAGTTCCCAGCGGTTTCCAGGGTAGCGATCACACAGGTTGTAAGTGTTGGGTGGGTGCTGCGACTGTGAAACGGTGGCAGCATGACTGCTGTGGACATTCAGGAGATCGCGCACCGCATCACCAGCGAGGACGAGGCGCTCTCGGTGGCGTCACAGCTGTCCGACGAGTTCGCGGCAGGTGCCGGAGTCCGCGATGCGCAGCGCCTCCTTCCCCACGACGAGGTTCGCACCCTGGCGCGGTCCGGCTTGCTCGGACTCTCGGTGCCGAAGGAGTTCGGTGGCATCGACGCAAGCACCGAGACGTTGGCCGAGGTCTTCCGCCTACTCGCCGAGGGCGATCCCAGCATCGCGCAGATTCCGCACAGCCACTTCACTTTCCTGGAAGCGCTCCGGTACCAGGGGTCTAACGAGCAGAAGCAGTTCTTCTACGCCGAAGCGTTGTCGGGCAAGCAGTTCGCCAACGCCCAGAGCGAGCGCGGCAACAAGACCATCGACATCGACGGCACCACTCTCACCCCCGACGGGGAAGACTTTGTGCTCGAAGGTCAAAAATTCTATTGCACAGGAGCGCTTTTCGCAGATTGGATCGTGGTGCGTGCCGCCAATGCGGATCAATTCACCGAGACCGGCGCACAGGTGAAATCCGCGGTCTACCTACCCCGGAATACTCCCGGACTGTCGATCGTCGACGACTGGGACGGCATGGGACAGAAGACAACTGCAAGCGGAACCGTGACCCTGGAATCCGTTTCGGTGCCGCAGTTCAATGTCGTACCCTTCACGTCGCTCTTCACTCACCCGACCACCTACGGAGCACAGGCCCAGATCCTGCACGCCGCGATCGACACCGGCATCGCGTCGGCTGCACTGCGTGAATCCGTGAAACTCGCGGCAAAGGCGCGTCCCTTCTTCGAGGCGAAAGTCGATACAGCGGTGGAGGATCCACTGCTCGTTCAACTCGCCGGCGAAGCGGCAATCGAGGTTCGCGCTGCCAGATCCCTCTTGGCGGAAGCAGCGCGATCGATCGACGTGGCGCGTCGTGATCCCACCGAGGACTCCACGGCTCGAGCATCCATCGACGCTGCAACTGCCAAAGTGGTCGGCGCCAGGGCGTCATTGGCGGCCACGAGCACTTTGTTCGAGATCGGTGGCACCAGAAGCGCGGGCGAATCGGCGAACCTCTCCCGATTCTGGCGTGACGCGCGCACGCACACCCTGCACGATCCGACGAGGTGGAAGGTCCAGCACATCGGCCGGTGGACACTGTCCGGGACAATCCCACCGCGGCACGGGCTGCTGTGAACACATCAGTCGGAGTTCATATATCCGCTGATCAAGACTTCCAGTCCTTCCAAGTAGCTCTCAGTCGTCGTCCCTCCCGGCCAGTCCTCGAGCACCTCGCTGAGCACCGGCAGTTTCTCGGGCCCGATTTCTCGGATCTTGACCGCGAGAGGTGACACGCTGCCTTCCGGTCGCGTAGTGGTGTCGTAGATGTTGAGCAATGCGCCGAGTGTGTAGTTCCACAGCGCTCGATAGACCAACAGTGCGCGACTAGGTGACATACCGAGTTCGACACACGCAGCCATCGCCCGATCGACCAAGACCACAGCGCCGCTCCCACCACGGCCACCGCGCTGAAGCAACTCGATGATCCAGCGCTCCGACGCCAGCTTTTCGAAGATCGCAGTGAAGATCGTGCGAAGCCGTTCGACCTGATCCTGCGGCAGGACCAGCGCGCCGAGATCTTGTGAGTACACATCGAGCACCGCGCTGATCAGCTGTTCCTTGTCGCCCACGTGCCGGTACAGCGCCATCGGCGTGGTGCCGAGCGACTTCGCCAACGCGCGCATGCTCAACGCGTCGGCACCGCCGGTCTGAAGCTGCCGTTTCGCCTCGTCGACTATCTGCTCCGACGTGATCGTCGGGGGACGTCCGAGCCGCGGTGATCTCGGTTCCATCTTTTCGGCCATCCGTCGATTGTGCGCGCCCTTGCTACGACGCCCTCGCCCGGGGAACCCCTTGCATCTCAGTCGCCAGCAAGGTAAACCTAACTACTTATGAGAACGCGTATACAAATTAGGTACCTGCAATGACAACAACAACTCGAGCGGTAGCCGCACCGGCTCTGGTCCTCACAGCCGCCGCGGCAGCGCAATTCCTGGTGGCCTTCGACATGTCGGTCATCAACGTCGCACTGCCCGACATCCAGGAATCGCTGAACTTTTCCGACGCCGGGTTGTCCTGGGTCGTCAACGCGTACGCCCTCGCCTTCGGCGGACTGCTGCTTCTCGGCGGTCGTCTGTGCGACGTGATGGGCACTCGGCGAGTTCTGGTTTCCGGGCTTCTGCTGTTCGCCCTCGTCAGCATCGTCGGCACCTTCTCCGTGTCCGCCGAAATGCTTGTCGGAGCTCGGGCGCTTCAAGGCGTCGGCGCTGCACTGATCGCGCCGGCCGGGCTCGCCGCACTCAGTCAGGCCTTTCCCACCGGACGCGCCAGGGCCAAGGCATTCGGCATCGGCGCAATGTCGTCAGCACTGGGCGGCGCACTCGGCGTCGTCCTGAGCGGCATCTTGACCGAAGGGCTCAGTTGGCGATGGGTGATGTTCGCCGGCGCACCAGTGGCCCTGATCGCCGCAGTTGCCGGTGCCCGTGGCCTGCCGGCCGGCCAAGCCGCCAGAGGCGGCTCCCTCGATCTCCCCGGAGCCATCTTGGCGACGGCCGGAATCACCGCCCTTGTCGGCACAGTGATCGCCACGGAATCACATTCCTGGACTTCGGGTTACGTGCTGGGTGGATTCGCGCTCACGATCGCGCTGCTCACTGCTTTCGTTGTGGTCGAAAGCCGCTGCGCCACACCACTGGTACGACTGTCCACCCTGCTTCGACCCCGAATCGGACTGGCCAACGCCATCATGTGCCTGGTGTGCGCGGCACAGTTCAGCGCGTTCTTCTTCGTCTCACTCTTCCTGCAACGCGGGCTGGGCTATTCACCGACCACCACCGGTCTGGCTTTCCTGCCCTTCTGCTTCGGCCTGGTGATCGGCATCCTCGCGTCCACCAAACTCCTTCCGCGCTACGGAGTTCGACCGCTGCTCGTAGTCGGGACAGCAGTCGCCGCAATCGGAACTTTCATGTTTTCGACCATGAACCTCGACAGTCCCTTCTGGGCCGTCATCCTGGTGCCTTCGCTTCTGGCGAGCATCGGCATCGGTCTGTCGTTCATGCCGCTCAGTAACGTCGCCACCGCCGACGCTCCCCCCGAAGAAGTCGGCATGGCATCCGGGCTACTGAGTACATCGCGTCAGATCGGCGGTTCACTCGGACTAGCCGTTCTCGTGAGCGTCGCCGCTTCCTCGACGGCACGTTCGGACAGCGCGCCGACCGAAGCACTGGTTTCCGGATACTCCCAGGCCCTCTTCGTCTGCTCCGGCCTACTGCTGGCCGGTACCCTCCTGTCCTTCTTCTTCCCACGAATGGATCGTTGACCTCAGATGTTCACCACCCGAACCGCATTCGGCATTGTCTCGGCGCTTCTCCTGACCGTCGCCGGCGCAAGCGCGTGCAGCAGCTCCGCCGAGTCCGACACCGCCTCTGCAACTCGCTCCGTCACCCACGAACTCGGCACCGTCGAAGTTCCGGCCTCACCGCAGCGCATTCTCGCGCTCGACGAGTACGCGGGGTTGAGTGCACTCGCACTCGGCGTGAAGCCCACCGTCGTCTACAGCACCCTGCGATCGGACGTCGCCAAGTCGATTCTGCGCGAGCAGGGCGTCGAAGTTCTCGACAAGCCGACTTTCTTCGCCAACCCCGCCGTCGAGGAGATCGCGTCCGTCGAACCCGACGAGATCTTGATGAGCAATGCCGGTCCACTACCGAGCCTGTTCGCGCAGATCAATTCCGTGGCGCCAACCTTGGTCCTCCCGTACTCGGCGCCGTGGCGTGATGTGCTCGAACAAGCTGGGGCACAACTCGATCGAGGCAGCGAAGCTACCGCCATGATCGGAAAGCTGGAATCCGGCCTCGAAGGCGTCAAGTCCGCGGCTGCCGGCCAGAGCCTTGCGATCCTTCTCGGCTACAGCGGAAACCTGTTCACCGTGCCACCGACCACTCCCATCTCCACACTGGTCACCGAGGCCGGATTCACCAGGCCGGCATCGGAAGTCAACGCGACCAACAATCAAGACACCGGCACGATTTCCCCCGTCTCGCCGGAACTCCTACCCGAGCATGCGGCGCAGACCGTCGCCGTACTTTCCGGGCAGCAGTACGACGCATCCATCGTGCGAAACACTCCACTGTTCGACAACCTGACACCCGATCCGGCGCACGCTCTGGACGTCAGCGGTGATCTCTGGTTCGGCAGCCATCCTTTTGCCATCTACTGGATCATCCAGGATCTGGACGGCATCGCGCATGGCAAGGGGCAGAACAGTATCGGAACCCTCGACAGCGCCGACGCGCGATGGGCGGCATTCAGCGCGCTCTGACGTCCTGACGAAAGGTCAGCGGAGAAACACCCACCCGGGTGGCGAAGAACTTCGTGAAGTTCGCAGAATCGTCGAACCCCAACTTCGACGCCACCTGGGTGACCGTGTCCGTGCCGAAAGACAGCAGACGTTTCGCTTCGAGAACCACACGCTGATCGATGTACTGCTTTGCCGTCATCCCGGCAGCGGCTCGGGTGGCCCGCAATACAGTCTTCTCGGAGTACCCGATCTTGTTGGCGTACTCCGAAACCGAACGGACCGTGGCGAAGTCACGTTCGACAACGGCATGAAACCTTTCGAACACGTCATTGTGCGCCAGCACGGAACTCTGTTCCTGTCCACCGAGATGGGTCAGTTTCAACAGAATTGCTGTCAGCGTGTGCCGCAGAATGGCCGCGCGAACGACCGGCGCGGAAGTATCCGGGCAGCCGTAGTTCAGGTTCAGGTGTTTCATACCCGTGCTGATGGTCTCGAGGTTCTCGCCGGACAACTGCCACGCTGCCTGCCGACTGCGAGCGTTCCCGTCCAACAACTGCTGGCTGACGGCATCGAGCGACGAGGGCGTGAACAGAACAACCGTCGCCTCGAAGTCCTGGATTCGCCCCCACTGTTGCACCTGCCCCGGTCTGACCCAGAACACGGTCCCCGGGCTCACCGCGTAGTTCACGAAGTCGATGGTGTGTAGCGCCGAGCCCTCGGTCACCAACGCGAGCAAGTGAAATTGCGGACGTTGGGGGCCGACGAACTCTGCGCTTCCCCCGTTGATGCGAATGGTGTCCAGGCTGAGTACTTCGATCTCGGTCGCGTCAGCCACCGAAGATGCGTACCCGACGTCCCGGACGGGTACTTGTCTGTTTTTCACTAGTTCGGGACTCATCTTCACCGTGACCGAATACCCGAATGCGACATATCGTCAGGGTATCAATCAGTTCACGCTCGGATAGGAATCTTCCAGTGCAGACATCACGCTCGGAAACAGCAGGCAAGACGCAACTCACCTACGTCTTCGACGCCTATTGCGGGTGGTGTTTCGGCTTCGGCCCTGCGTTGACGGAGTTCGTCCGTCAAAATGCCGATTCCATCGACTTGTCCGTGGTCAGCGGCGGACTGTTCACCGGTGAGCGCGTCGCGCCCATGTCTTCGGCTCCGTACCTGAAATCAGCCAACGCCACCATCGCCGCCCAGACCGGCGCTGTCTTCGGTGACGGATATTCACAACTGGTGTCTGACGGACGGTTCGTCATGGATTCGACGGATGCAGCGATCGGACTCGCCGCACTGCGCGCGCAAGATCCGACACGCGCCCTCGACATCGCGGAGGCCATGCAGATCGCGTTCTACCGAGACGGTCGCAGCCTTTCCGATCCCGAGACGTACCGATCCATCGCGGAATCCCTCCAACTCGACCCATCTGCCGCGGTGTCTTCCCTGTTCACCGCCGCTTCGAAGGATGCCGCCCGCGCTGATTTCGTCCGAGCACGCAGGCTCGGCGCCACTTCGTTTCCGACGCTGTTGTTCCACGGGAGCGACGGGTCCGTCGTGAAATTCGGTTCTCCGACCAGTACCGCGGCCGATCTCACCCGCGACCTGAACACGTGTGTGCGGGCGTATGCGGTGGCTTGACCCACCCACCTTGCGAGCGAAAGGTACGCCCGGCGCCTTCAGTACGCCGAACGTTCCTTTCGCTCAGCGTGACTTCACCCAATTCACTTCGGCCCCCCTGCTGGTTTGATGGACACCGAACGTATCGCTCCATAGGGGAAACGACAGTGGTTTCAGATCCGATCACGGGCCTGGAGATGGAACTTGCCGACATGTGGCAACGAGGACGCGCCCAGGCGCGCACCTATGCGCGCGCAATTCATCCCAAACTCGATCCGGCGCTCTACCCGGTTCTGGTCATCCTGAACCGTTCGGATGCGGTGCGGATGTCCGACCTGATCTGCACCCTTGATATCGAGAAGTCCACCTTGACCAGGCAAATCGACGCCGCAGCTCGACTCGGCCTGGTGGAACGAATCCCCGATCCCGACGACGCTCGCGCCAAGTTGGTAGCTCTGACCCCTGAGGCGCGAACGAAGCTCACGACCATCCGCAATCACCAGATAGATCGCTGGCGCGCCCGACTCGCGAAATGGGATACGGACGACATCACCACGCTGACAGCGCTGCTTCACCGACTGGGCAGTTCCGAGGACTGACGACAAAGTAATCGTGATGGGCAGCCCACTCGAACAGCCGGACGATTTACGCCGTCACGACAATTCTGCAGCAGCACGCAGAATCAACTGGGTGACCTCGTGCGGGTGGGACGCCAAGGATGCATGGCCTGCGTCGAGTTCCTCGATCTCGCGGGCACCGATACGCTCTGCCATCCATCGCTCGGTTTCCGGCGGAATCATTCGGTCCTGCCCTGAAACCTGATACCAACTGGGCTTCCCACGCCATGCCGGCGGCCCTGACGGGTCCGAGAAGCACTGACCCGCAATGGGTTTCTGCGTCAGCGCCATGACCAATGCTTCGGTGTCGTCGAGATCCTGACTGAAACTCTCCTGAAACTTGTCCGGGGCGATCCACAAGAAGCCCTCGGCGTCCGGCGCGATGTTCGCCGCGCCCGCCGGCTGATCCGTGCGGGCGAAGATACTTCCCAGGCTGTCACCCTCGTCCGGCGCAAAGGCAGCGATATATACCAGTCCCACAACATTTTCCGCATGACCCGCGCCTGTGATCACCGCGCCGCCGTACGAGTGTCCGACCAGCAAGGTCGGGCCGTCCATCGATTCGGCCAACTTCCTGGTCCGGTCCACGTCGTCGGCGAGCGAAGTAAGTGGATTCTGGACCGCAACCACTCGATGCCCGGCGTTGTGCAGGGTGGGTATGACGTGACGCCAATGAGAACCGTCTCCCCAGGCTCCATGCACCAGAACGATGTTTACCTTCTCTGCCATGACCAACTCCTCCAGATACGCAGTGCGACGAATACTCCGACGATCGGCAAGCCTTCGAAACCCATGCCTTGCCTGTTACCCAGGTTAAGGGGATCCTGGATCAATAACCATGACCAGATTGCCAAGTTTTTGTGCAGAAACGCCGAATGCTCGAGACCATCGGAGTGATCGATCCATGAGGACAACATCATCACAGCGGTACGTACCCACCACCGACGAGACTCGAACCCGGGACACCCTCTCGCACGTTCTCGAAGTCGTCCACCTTCGCGGAGATCAGATTCATCGCTGCGTCCACGGCGAGAACTTCACCGTGGAGGTACCCACTGGGGTGCGAGCACTTCACATTGCCGAGCACGGTGACATCGTGATCAGAACGCAGGGCAAAGCCCCGATCGAACTCGGCCCCGGGGAACTCGTACTGTTACCCCATGGGCATGCTCATACGATCGAGAATGCGATGCCGATGCACGCGAAAAGCGAAACACGTTGGCTTTTCGGTACTTTCACACTCGACGACGTCGCAGCGCAGCGACTGCTGTCCGTTCTGCCGGACTTCGTCGAACTGCGCGCGACACAAGGGACCCCGGTCGAGTGGCTCGAGGTGAGCAGCCGACTGTTGGGCGCCGAGGTGGACGATCCGAAACCTGGTTCCTCCGTGATGGTTTCCCGGATTCTCGACCTTCTCTTCGTCCAGATCCTCAGAGCGTGGGCTCGAGCGGACGGATCGAACGGCGGATGGTTGACCGCAGCAATGGATCCACGAATCGGGCAGGCCCTCGAGGCCGTCCACAACGACCCGTCACGCAACTGGACCATCGACGAACTGGCGACGCTGTCCACCCTGTCGAGATCGTCTTTTGCGGAGCGCTTCTCGCGACTGGTCGGCCAGACGCCCGGCGCTTACATCACCGAGCGCCGACTCGACCGTGCCGCCGAACTACTCGTGCAAACCACCGAGCCGGTCGGGACCATTGCGATAACTGTCGGCTACGAATCCGATGCCGCGTTCAGCCGCGCCTTCCGTCGACGATTCGACGCCTCGCCGTTGAACTGGCGAAAGTCCAACTCCCACAATCACTGACGTCAGGTCGCAGCGATTACGCCTGCGACCGGGATCCGGCCGAGAACTGCAACGCGGAAGTCCACCATCGCGCGCTCCACGTGATTGGCGCTCGAGACCACAACCACGCCGGTCGCGCCTCGATCGGCGAGAATCCGCGCAGAGTTGATCGCATTCTCGACCGTCGACCACGAAGTTCCCTCTTCGGTGATCCGGCCCGGGTTGACGCCGTTGGCAACGAGCCATTCGCGCATCGCCCTGGCTTCCGTTACTCCGGCCTTCGGAGCCCCACCGCTTGTGATGATCGGAGACTGCGGGTACTGACGGGCCAGCTGGAGCGCCGCCTGAAGCCGGTCGACCAACATCGGACGCATCGTGCCGTCGTCGAAGAGGCCGGCACCCAAGACGACGATGTTCGTGCCCACGGGGTTGAGGTCGAGCAGCACGGGCGACTGGCGTGTCAGCGTCTCAGCACTCGTGCACGCAAGAATGAGAGACCGCACCGGTGTTTGGCAGCCGCCCACCGTCGACAGGATGCCGTTGACGACCGTCGTCGGAGTGATGTCGGCACTCGCTGTCGCCGGCGACAATCCCACTCCGGCTGCGGCGATTACCGAAGCAGTAATCAATCCCTTCGTCAGAGACCTACGAACATTTGCCATGTAGCCGAACCCCCATGAGTTGTCGGTTGTCCAGCACACGGTAACGAACGTTTTGTCTGAATTGTGTGATTTAAGCGACTTTTACTGTTGACTTACCGTCACACAGACTAAACATGAAGGTTTCACAACGATTTGGCTTCGAAACCGTCATCTACCAGCATCTCGAATCGACGCGCCTGCCGCGTTACCGATCTGAGCTGCAGCATCCCCGAGCAGGTCGGCGACACTGAACGGCAACAATTCGTTGTTGCAGATCACGATGTTGCATCCGGGTGTTCCTGCTCGCCCCGTCCCGACCATCGTGTCGAAGATCAATTCGGGGTTCGCGAAGCCGACGAGCTGTGACGGATCGTCGATGAGCGGACCACCCGACCCATGCACGGGAGGCCCGACGTACGGCGGCGGTGGAACGTCCACGATCGAAGCGACGACAAGCCGCAAGAACTCCTGGAGATAGAGATCCCGAGGCGCGTTCTGCCACACCGGATGCGAAACATACTTGCTCACCGGCGCATTCACGGAGTAGAAGTCCTCGCCCGCGTTCACCCAGGTCAAGAAGCCGTACCCCCATTGGACGGAGAGGGCGCGGACAACTCGTCGAGGTAGGCGGAGTCGATCAACGTCTGATCACGCCACGCGCCTCGTTGCACCATCAGCTGACCCAGTCTGGCCATGTCTCCCGGCCGCATTGCCAATCCGAGAATCAGACACGTTCACAGAGAACCACAGACGCATCACGTTTGGGAAGAGTCAGCCTCCATTCCGAGCGCGCGACGCGCTCCCAGCGCCATGGTGACCTGTACAAGATCTTTCGGTGACGACAGGTCAAGTCCCGTCAGGGAACTCGCTTTACGCAGGCGGTACACGACCGTGTTCGGGTGTACGTGCAACTGCCGAGCCGTGGTAGCTCGATCGAATCCGGAGTCGATGAAAGATTCGAGCGTCTCGAGCACGGCAGGATCGGACTCCAACCGCGACAACACATCTGCGAGGATCGGCAGCGCAGCGCTCGGGCGGGTCAGTTGATACTCGACTGCAAGATCCTCGAGACGCACGACCCCACTTGTACGGCCGTACTTTCGGGCAACGTTCAGCACCTCGCGCGCCTGCGACACCGCTGCGGGAATTGCCGGCGGTGCCGCGACATGTACGGCGGCAACCGTCGATGCACCGATGACCTTCTCGAGATCACCCAATCGTCGACACAATGAAAGATACTGCGGACTCGACGCCCAGTTCCCCTCAGCGGGTTCCGATTCCACAATAGGAATCAGTACGGCTCCGCCACTGCTCCCGAGCACCCCGAGCGCTTTGTCACGCCCCACCTGATCAAGCTCTCGTTGCAGGTGGCGCACCTTTCTCCGCTCGGCGACGGCAGTGTCCACCTCGGTCGAGGACTCGTCGTCATTCCGTTCGACGTGCAGCGCCACCACCCAGTACAGGCGCGCCAACCTGATGCCCACATCGTCGGAGACCCGATCAACATCGACACCCGTCGAAAGTGCTACGAACAATGACCTTCGCGCAGAATCCTCGTCCGTCTGGGTGGCATGGTCGGAACCGTAGCCGGCAAGAACCGCCGACGCGGAGGCCGCGGTGTATGCATTCAGGAGTCGTCCGGTGCGGGCAAGTGCGACACCGTCTTCCGGGACCGCCCATTCGCTGATGGTCTCCCACCACAGCCCGGCTGCCAAGTGATATGCCCGCAGCACCTCACCGAGCGGAACCAATTCCTGAGCCCGTTGGCGAGCCGATTCGCTGATGTCGGCGAGCAGCTCGGGCGCCAGATCGGCGCCGGTCCGCAGCATCGAAATGAACAGTTCCAGATTGCGCCTCACGATGGTGGTGACGTCGTTACGCAATGCCTCGTCAGGGAGCAACCGGTAGAAGGTGACGTCGCGGTGGACCAGATCGACTGTCTCAATGACCAGTGGATGGGTGCGTTGCGCCAGTCGGTCGGCCAGAGATCTGCCACCAACCAGGATCGGCTCGAACGGCAGATCTTTGTTTCCTGACACAAAACCCTCCACAGAATTGAATTGCCACCACAAGGCCGACCTGCCTTTTTCCTATCACTATGTAACCCACGCCACTCACGAATTCACAATCGGCGGCGTAACTGGAAGTACCACCTTCGACCAATAGGAGCCTCGAGTGACGTGGAAAACGCGCAGCGCAGCCATTCTGGCAGGCGTCGTGGCTGCCGGTTCGATCGCGGCTCTCGGGACCGGTGTGTCGAGTGCCGAGACAGCGGTCAGCACTATCCAGTACGTCGCGCTCGGCGATTCCGCGGCGGCCGGCCCACTGGTCACCGCGCAGGACTCGTCGTCACCGGGCTGTCTACGATCACTCGACAACTACCCGTCCGTGGTGGCGCGAGAACTCGGCGCTCAACTCACGGATATGACCTGCTCGTCGGCGCGATCCGCCAGCGTCACGGACACCGCACAATCGACGTTCTCCGGTCAAGTATCACCGCAGGCAACAGCATTGGGGCCTGATACCGACCTCGTCACCATCACCATCGGTGCCAACGACATCTCGTTGTTCCCGACAGTTCTGAGCTGCGTCAATCCACTCCCCGAACCCACCGGAACGTCCTGCCGTGACAAGTTCACCTCCGGTGGCGTCGATCAACAGCGACAGATGATCGAAAATGCGTCCACAGGTTGGAGTTCCATGATCGAAGTCGCGCAGGATCGAGCACCGTCGGCGCGCATCGTCGTGGTCGGATACGGAACATACATCCGTGGTGGCGGCTGCCCCGGCACTCAGCCGTTCTGGCCGCGCGACGCCGACTATCTCCAGAGTGTGATCGACTACGGCAACACGGTCATGGCAGCAACTGCGGCCCGTCACGGCGTCGAGTACATCGACATCACCGAAACCACTGCCGGGCATGACATCTGCACGGACCCTGCCACTGCTTACTACACGGGAATCGTCCCTACCCAGCCGGCGGTTCCACTGCATCCCACTGCGGCCGGGATGCAGGCGATCGGGAAAACGGTCGCCGACGCTCTGTCCTGAGCTTCTCCCCCAGCACAATTCATTCAGCACTCGCGAAAAGGGTGGAACAATCATGTCAATTCAACGAGACGCTCCGCCGCTGCCGTCCGTCGACGGCGCCCCTGTCGGAACACGCGACAAACTTCTCGGCGGCACACTCGTCGCACTGTTTCTCGCAAACATGCTCAACTTCTTCGACCGGGCGATCCCCTCGGTCGTTGCCGAGCCGATCAAGAACGAGTTTTCGCTCAGCGACTTGCAATTGGGATTGATCACCTCTGCATTCACCCTCGTCTACGCAGTCGCAGGACTGCCTCTGGGCCGGTTGGCCGACACGAAGAACCGTCCCAAGATCATCGGGATCGGACTCCTGGTGTGGAGCGGACTGACGGCAGCAACCGGTGCCGCCGGCAGCTACGTGCTGTTCATCCTCGCGCGTCTCGGCGTCGGTGTGGGCGAAGCGACCTTCACACCCGCAGCAAACTCGATGATCGGCGATATCTACCCGGCGGAACGACGCTCACGCGCACTTGGTGTCTTCATGCTCGGTTTGCCAATTGGCCTCATGCTCGCCTACTTCACCGTCGGCAAGATCGCCGAGGCATTCGACAGCTGGCGTGCACCGTTCTTCCTCGCGGCGATTCCCGGTGTCCTGCTGGCAGTCGTGCTCTACCGCATGGCAGATCCGGTTCGTGGTGGTTCCGAAAGTCCGGAGGCCCGCGCAGCCGCTGTTTCACAGGCACCGATCACCCGCCCGATCCGTCGTCTGCTCGCAATTCCCACGCTTCGTTGGCTCATCCTTGCCGGGCTGACGTTCAACTTCGCCGCCTACGCAGTGAATTCGTTTGTCGTCCCACTGCTCATGCGCCAGTACCACCTGAAACTGACTGCGGCGGCATCGGTCACGGGCATCATCGTCGGAATCACGGGCCTGATCGGATTGCTTCTCGGCGCTCGCTACGCTGACAAGGCCAGCGCACGCTCACCGCGCGCACGGTTGATGATCGGTGTCGGAACCTCGGCATTGGCGGCACCTTTGACGGCGCTGGCACTGTTGCAACACGGCGGAAACGTCGTGATGTTCACGCTCTTGTTCTCGGCCGGGTGGCTTCTGGCCTACGGCTTCTACATCAGCGTCTACCCTGCCATTCACGACGTCGTGGTTCCCAGGCTCCGCGGCACTGCGACTGCGTTGTTCTTCGCTGCCATGTACCTTCTCGGCGGATTCTCCGGACCGGTTGCCGTTGGCGCGATCTCGGACTGGTTCGCCAAGCGTGCACTTGCAGATGCCGGTACCGGGAAGTTGGCTCAGTACGCCGGCGACGGGTTGAACTCGGCCATGTATCTCGTGCCGATCATGTTGGCACTCACCGCGGTATTCATCTACCTGGCTACCCGCACTGTCGGCAAGGACTCCGCGCGCATGCAAGCGGAGCTGAGCCAGGCCTGACCGACAAGTTCACGGGCGGTGGCGGGACCCTGAGGCCCCGCCACCGCCGAGTTCAGTTGACCGTAATCGCCAGAGTCGACAACATGGACCGCAACATGTCCGGCAAGCGAGCGATCATTCGCTGCTCGGTTATCCGAACGGAGACGGGCGCGGCCAGCGTCGCTCGCCACAGTTCCGGTTGATTCTTCATCAGGTTGTTGTAGACCGGGAGCAACTGATCGTTGATGTAGGTCCAACGACCATCCCGGTCCGCCCAGTTGAAGTCCGGAAGCGGCGTTTGCACAACAGCATTGCCCACCGCGAACGAGAGCGGGTTCGACTCGCGTGGCGGCACGACGCCAGGCATCGACGGTGATGCGGCGAAGGTGGTCAGGTAAGTCAACGAGCGACCAACGCTGCCGCGGTAGGCCTTCGCCTCGTCCCACTGATCACCCACCGACTGGTACTGCTCCCTTCGCAGCAGACGCACATTGCCGTCGAAGACCGATTCCGGTGTCCCCGAAGCAATGTTGTTCCACGCGATACGGGCGTTCTCGTCGAGCAGCCCTGCGCGATCGAGTTCGGCGATACCGTCGACACCGTCGTGAACCCACGCCATGTGCATGGGAATCAGGTCCGAGAAGATGTGTTTGCTCATCGCAATCACTTTCCCCTGGAACCACATCACGTCCTCGGGGCGAATCTCGTGGCCGACCTCGAGAAGTGCCGCAATGTCCTCGGGTGCTCCCGTCGACGATGCAACCGGCGACCCGATGCGGTCGATCTCTCGCCACACCAGTGCCATCGCCTCACTGATCGCTTGGACTTCCAGCACAACCCGCCCGTAGTCCAAGTCGAGGAGTCCACCGGCGAAAGCGGGCCCGACCATTCCTCCCATACCTGCCCACTGCAGTTCTCGATGCTCGAGCTGGAGTCGCTCGTAGAACTGGAAAGTGTTGGTGAGGTTTCCGAGATTCGCGTGCACACCGTCGAACGGAGTCCACGTAGCGAGATCGATACCTGCCGACTCCGTCCCGACCGCGAGCCAGTACTGCTTGAGCAGTGTCTGATAGCGATGCGGATCCACTCCCGAGGCTCGGGCGGTATCCACCAAAGACCGCAGCGTCGCGGAATCCGATGGCAGAGAAGGATGCAGACCGCCCGTGGCTTCGGCGTTTGCGTTCACTGCTTCCAGGTCGAGGTACCTGTCGAGCTCACCAGTACCCGCGGACGCCCTGCCTCCCAGTACGACGGCACCGCCGATACCTGCCGAAGCAACGAGAACCATGCGCGCAAAATCCCTGCGCGTCAGAGACTTCCGCAAGCTCATCGCCCCTCGGCTTCGTCGAACGTCTTTGCCAGCCAGGCGATGTCCTGCATACCCAGCTGATCGGTCACCGTCTTGTACAGGTTGGTCACGTAATCGAGCGGCCCGCACTGCGACGGGAGCAGGTCCACGTTGCCGCCGTCTGCTCGATATGTCTGCGCCAATTGCTCTGCCTCACTGAAGGGAACGAGAAAGTCGTCCTCACAGGAAGAAATCAGAAGCTTGGAAGCCGGCGCCTGCTTTCCCAACGTGTTGTCCGCGTACGCCGCGGCCAGCGCAGGGATCGTTCGGGGCGAAGGGTTGGTGAGTAGGACGTCGAATGGAACGAATGGGAGTCCGAGGTAGAGCGCCTGGCAGGACGCGCGGAAGGCTGCGGCGACGTTGTGACCGATCGGAGTCAGATGATCGTCGAGCCGAACGTCGGGGTAGCCCGCGTCGAATCCGAGAATGCTCGAGAAGACGAATCCGGAACCGATCCCACCGGCCGCTGTTTCCTCGAACGTTGCCGGGTCGATCATCATCGCCTGAATGGCACTGGCCTGGACGTTCAGTTCCGGCGCATATTCATGAGCCTGTTCCGCGGCAAAGCCCGCTGCGACACCGCCTCCGGCGACACCGTAGATGCCGACAGGGGTGTCTGATTCGAGGCCACCTTCCGGAAGCGCGAGTGCTGCCCGAACGCCGTCGAGCGTTGCCTTCCCTGAGAACTGTCCGATCGAGAACGGATGGGGAGCAGTGTCGCCGTCGTTGCCGACGTCGCTCATCATCACTGCCCAGCCGTGGCCGAACATCTGAGCCACCGGGCCGAGCGCCGAGAACATCGCCGGGTCGCTCTGATTGCCGCCGGTCCACTGGTGACTTGGTGCGCAGTTCGCGCCGAGGCTGTCGTTCGCCTCGGCGTATCCGATGATCTTGCGATCACCTGGCACAGTTCCGTCCTCGGGAATCATTAGAATTCCGGTGCTGATCACCTGCCGACCGAAGTGATCAGTGGTGGTGTACATCAGTTGGTGAGCCGAGACCACGTCGGGGCGGACCTGGTAGACCTGCACGCTGACCGGACGCGCTTTGAGAAGTGTGCCGGGGGCGGTACCCGGCTCGATTTCGGGTTCGTCGAACCACGGATCATCGGACGAGAGCCCGAGTGGAGTCAATTCGGTGGAAATGTCAGCGCCTTGGAGTGCCTTCACGACCAACGGATTGAACACGTCGGCCAGGTCGACGGTCTCCTGCGCACCAGCCGGCGACCCCACCGCAAACAAGGCCACTGCCAGGGCCGATGCCGTTCCGGCGCGCCATGACCACCGTCGCCACGTCGAGTCAAACATCGTTCACGAGTTCCTTACTTTCGGGTAATGAGCACCCCTACACTCCCATTCACCTGCATTAACAGACAAGTCGGGCACCCATCCGTTGGCCGAAAACCCCGATCGGGCTTAGGCTGACGGCACCTGTCCGGCAAGTCTGGCGTGGGAGGTTTGTCTGTGAGTGCTCCGACCCGTGTATCGCGAGCTACCGGCGATTCACTCCAAGCTCGACCGCGGCCGTCCAACATCACGTGCAAGATTCTGATGGCCGTGACAGGACTGATCTTCGCCGCTTTCGTTCTCGTCCACATGATCGGAAACCTGAAGGTCTACACCGGTGCCGATCACTTCGACGACTACGCACACTGGCTACGAACGGTCTTCGAACCCTTCCTGCCCTACGAGGGACTTCTGTGGATTCTTCGCATCGTCTTGCTCGCGTCATTGGTCGCACACGTCTGGTGTGCCTGGCTGCTCACCGCCCGCGGACGCCGAGCTCGAGGAAGATTTCGACGTAAAGGTCTGGGAATCAAGTCCTTTACAGCGCGCACGATGCCCGTCACCGGAGCTGTGCTGCTGCTATTCGTCATTTTCCACATACTCGACCTCACGACCGGAACCCGACCCATCGGCAGCAGCGAGTACGAAGCGGCCACGCGCACACAGAGTTACGCATACGACAATCTGATTGCCAGCTTCGAGCGTCCGCTGGTGGCAGCGTTCTACATCGTCGCGATGGCTCTGCTGGCAATGCACCTCGCGCACGGACTCTGGAGCGCGGTCAACGATCTCGGCGTGACCGGCCAACGACTACGCCAGATTGGCGTTGCACTCTCCGGAATCTTTGCGCTCGTCGTGATGGTCGGAAACATGTCGATCCCCATCGCGGTCATGACCGGCGCCATCTCGAAGACAGGAGCGTCATAAGTGAACAGCTTCGAACTCGACGATCTGCGCAGCATCGGGACACCGGTGGACGGTAAGGTCCCGGCCGGCGATCCGGCGACGGCCTGGCCCACTCGCAAACTCGACTACAAGCTCGTCAGCCCACTCAACCGGCGCAAGTTCACGGTCATCGTCGTCGGTACCGGCCTCGCCGGCGCGGCCTGCGCCGCCTCCCTCGGTGAACTGGGCTACCACGTCGAGTCCTTCACCTTCCACGATGCACCCCGCCGTGCACACAGTGTCGCCGCGCAAGGAGGCATCAACGCTGCTCGCGCTCGAAAAGTGGACAACGACAGTCTCGCCCGCTTCGTGAAGGACACCGTCAAGGGCGGTGATTTCCGGGGCCGTGAGGCCGACTGTTTCCGTCTCGCCGAAGAATCCGTACGCGTCATCGATCACATGAATGCCATCGGGGCACCGTTTGCTCGTGAGTACGGCGGCACTCTGGCCACCCGATCCTTCGGCGGCGTTCAGGTGTCGCGCACGTACTACACGCGCGGGCAGACAGGCCAGCAGTTGCAGATAGCGTCGTCGCAGGCACTGCAACGTCAGATCGCAGCCGGAACGGTCAACCTACACACCCGAACCGAGATGCTCGATCTCATCGTTTCGGACGGGCGAGCACAAGGGATAGTCACACGCGATCTCGTGACCGGTGAGATCGGCGCCACCACAGGCCATGCCGTCGTACTGGCATCCGGCGGCTACGGAACCGTATTCCACAAGTCCACGCTTGCGAAGAATTCCAACGCCACGGCCGCGTGGCGAGCGCACCGACGCGGTGCGTTGATGGCTTCACCCTCGTTCATCCAATTCCATCCGACGGCACTTCCCGTCAACTCCGAGTGGCAGTCGAAAACCATTCTGATGAGCGAATCCCTGCGCAACGACGGCCGGATCTGGGTACCGGCCAAGCCCGGAGACGATCGTGAGCCCGGCGACATTCCCGAAAACGAACGCGACTACTACCTCGAGCGCAAATATCCGGCGTTCGGGAACCTCTCTCCCCGCGACGTCTCTTCACGGGCCGCCCGCGAGCAAATCGACTCCGGTCACGGCGTCGGCCCTCTGAAAAACAGTGTGTACCTGGATTTCCGCGATGCGTTGGCACGGCTCGGCCGCAAGACCATCGAGGAGCGGTACGGGAATCTGTTCTCGATGTATCGCGATGCCACCAGCGAAGACCCGTACACGGTGCCGATGCGCATCGCCCCTGGAGCCCACTTCACCATGGGCGGACTGTGGAACGACTACGACCAGATGACCTCCGTCCCCGGCTTGTTCGTCGGTGGTGAGGCAGGCTGGGGATACCACGGGGCCAACCGCCTCGGCGCCAATTCGCTGCTCTCGGCCTGCGTCGACGGCTGGTTCACCCTCCCGTACGCGATTCCGAATTATCTTGCGCCACTACTCGGATCAGCACCTCTCGAGCTTTCCGATCCCGCAGTGACGTCGACGCTCACTGACGTGAGGGGTCGGGTGGACCTGCTGCTCTCGGTCGGCGGAACACACGGCCCCGACAGGTTCCATCGACAACTGGGCGAGATCCTCTATGCGGGTTGCGGTGTCACCCGAACGGCCGAGGGCTTGACCAAGGCGATCGCCGAAATCCGCGCACTGCGAACCGATTTCTGGTCGAACCTGCGAGTTGCCGGCAGCGGAAACCAGTTCAACCAGGAGCTGGAAAGGGCCGGCAGGGTAGCCGATTTCCTCGAGCTCGCCGAACTGATGTGCGTCGATGCTCTCGATCGTGACGAGTCCTGTGGAGCGCACTTTCGTGCCGAACATCAGACTCCCGACGGCGAAGCGCAGCGAAACGATCAGGACTGGTGCTTCGTCTCCGCGTGGGAAACCGCCCAGGACGGCAGACACGTTCGACACGACGAGCCGTTGTCCTTCACCGCTGTTCCACTGCAGACGAGGAACTACGTATGAAAATCACCGTGGACGTGTGGCGCCAATCCGGACCTGAGTCGTCCGGCGCATTCGACACCTACCAAATAGACGACGCGACGGTGGAGATGTCGCTGCTGGAGCTCCTCGACCGACTCAACGACCAACTCGTGGAGAGCGGCAACGAACCCATCGCCTTCGATTCCGACTGCCGAGAAGGTATCTGCGGGTCCTGTGGCATCACCGTCGATGACCTTCCCCATGGGCCGGTTGCGAACACTCCCACGTGCCGTCAGCACCTGCGCAGCTTCTCCGACGGTGACCGAATCAAACTGGAGCCATTCCGCTCCGCAGCCTGTCCCGTGGTCCGAGACCTCGTCGTCGATCGCTCTGCGCTCGACCGGGTGCTCGAAGCCGGTGGATACGTATCGGACAATGCAGGAACCGCGCCGGACGCAGACAGTCAGCCGCTCTCGCATCAAAGTGCCGAAGCTGCACTGGACTTCGCCGCGTGCATCGGCTGCGGCGCTTGCGTGGCAGCCTGCCCGAACGGTGCCGCGCACCTCTTCACCGGGTCCAAACTTACCCACCTGTCTCTCGTCACGCAGGGCCGCAACGAACGTGGCAAGCGGGCCCGAGCGATGTCGCACCAGATGGAGGCCGATTTCGGGCCGTGCTCGACCTACGGTGAATGTGCGCAGGTGTGTCCCGCGGAGATACCGCTGACCGCGATTGCCGCTGTCAACAAGGAATCGATGCGATTCGGATTGCGGCGCAAGGACAACTGATCGTCACCAGGCGCCGATCAGCTTCATCCACGCGCCGCCGATGATCGTCCAGATCAGGATGATCACGACGCTCATCACGAAACCGATTCGGAACCATTCCGAGGTCTTGATGTATCCGGAACCGTAGATCACTCCGGCCGGACCGGACGCGTAGTGCGAGATACCGCCGAACAGGCTGCCGATGAAGCCGAACACCAGGGCTGAGAACAGCGGCGGTGCACCGGTTGCCACCGCCGCGCCGAGAAACACCGCGTACATCGCGACGATCTGCGCGGTGTTCGACGCAAACAGATAGTGCGCGTAGAAGTACACCAAGGTCAGGATCGCAAAAGCCCAGATCCACGGCAAACCGTCGACGCTCGAGGAGACCTGGGTTCCGATCCACGAGATCACGCCGAGTTCTTCGAGATGGCTTGCCATACCGACCAGAACGGCAAAGAACACGAGCGTCTGCCACGCCCCGGTGTCGTGGACCAGGTTGTTCCACGTCAGCACCTTGGTCACCAACAGGATGCCGATTCCGACGAATGCTGTTGTAGTGGCATTGACGTTGAGCTGCGAGCCCAGGCACCAGAGCACCAGCAGCAGAACGAAGGTGGCGGCCATGATCTTCTCGTTGCGGCTGATCGGACCTGCCTTGCGCAGTTCCTCCCTGGCTTGCTCGGGTGCTTTCGGAGTCTTCAACATCGTGGGCGGGAAGATCTTCGACATCACCCACGGGATCGCGATGAGACTCGCAATTCCCGGAACCGATGCTGCCAGCGCCCATTTGCCCCACGAGATGTCGATGCCGATCTTGGCAGCCGCATCGACGGCCACAGGGTTACCCGCCATGGCGGTGATGAACATCGCGGAGGTCACGACGTTGACTTGCAGCGACGTGAGCAGCAGATATGCTCCGAGCTTCTTGCGAGAGTCCTCGGGCTCGGGATTGGAGTCCTCCAACTTGCTCAGCGAGACGATGATCGGATAGACGACGCCACCCGCACGGGCGGTGTTCGACGGCGTCGCCGGAGCAAGTATCAAGTCCGTCAACGCCATTCCGTAGGACAATCCGAGACTCGACTTGCCGAGTTTGGTCACGAACATGAGCGCAACCCGTTTGCCGAGTCCAGTGACCAGAAAGCCCTCGGCAATGAAGAACGATGCGACAATCAGCCAGATCGTGGTGTTACTGAAGCCGGACAACGCTTCCGTCGGCGTCTCGGTCTGAGTGATCATGGCGATCGACAGGCCTACCAGCGCCACAGAACCCGTCGGCAGAGGCTGCAAGATCAACGCCACGATGGTGCCGACGAAGATTCCGAGCATGTGCATGCCCTTGGGATCCACACCGTCCGGAACAGGCATGAAATAGATGATCAAGCCGAGGATGACGGGCACCGCAGCCGGGTAGTACCGCCTGAGCACCGATTGTTTCGACGGCTCGGCCGGCGGTGTCTTGGACGGCGGTGTCTTTGCCGGCGGCGTTGTTCCAGCGAGAGACTCGGCGCTTTCGGATTTGGCCTCGGACATCTGCATCTCCTCGACTTGTCGCCCCAGGTGATCGCCCCAGATCATTGTCCCCCAAACGTCCGGTTTTCGTGCGGTCAATCGAAGTTCGAGAGAATGCCCTCCTGCGTTATCCGATTCTCTGGATTCCGCAGGAGGGCTCATCCCCGGGCGCAGACTGCGCCTCTCGGGGCGCGACACATCTCCCTCAAAAGGGTGCGCCAATCGATCATCAGAAGGCGCCGGCGTGCCGCAAGCTTGGACCTCGAAGAGATCCTGTTTCGGTGTTGCCTCAGCATGCCGATCGGTGCTCGTCCGCACACGGGTCGAATGGCCTGTTCGTCTACCTGTTTCCGCTCAGCACCGAGTACACCGACGTTTGTGTCGGCCTACAAAACAGGTATCCCACCGGGTAATTGAGCCGTTGTCGGCAAACGTGCGTGGCCACCAATCTGGTCATACCTCGGAACCACGATCCGGCGACGAGTGCCTGCACACCGACCACCTCAATCACATTTCAGCACTGACGATTTCGAGTGCCGCGATATGCCGCAAACCGCTGCAGCGCCAGGCCGAGCCGAGATCGCTGTCCCCTCAGACCGATCAAGGAAAAATCATGGGAATTCACCGGAAAAACAATCGTTCTCACGCCAAACGATTCGTTACGACAGCCGCAGGAGCAGGCGCTCTCGCACTTGCCTGCACAATCGTGACTACGAGCGTAGCCAGTGCACACGATTGGTCGCAGGTTGCCGTGTGCGAGAGTTCCGGAGACTGGAACATCAACACCGGCAACGGCTTCTACGGCGGACTTCAATTCACGCAGTCGACGTGGGATGCATACAAACCGGCAAGCGCACCGGCCCGCGCCGACTTGGCGTCGACGGCCGATCAAGTCGCCGCTGCGGAAGCAACCCTCTCAGCTCAGGACATCGGCGCGTGGCCGGTATGTGGCGTCTACCTCGGCTGGGGCGGCACCACCCCTGATTCGACCACCTCGGCTCCATCATCGGAAGATTCAGCGGGCGACACGGTGACAGTCTCCGAGGGCGATACACTTTTCGACCTTGCTTCTGCGAAAGGGTTTCGTTGGCAGGATGTTTGGGCAAGGAATGCCCGGATTCCCGATCCCGACCAGATCCGCGTGGGTGATGTGATCCAATTCTGAAGCAAATCGGCCGACAAAGTAGACCCTCGAATCGAGAACGTCGGTATCGGGCCGACGACTGGTTGCGCCATCTATTGTCGGGAGTGTGACGGAATCCGACGCCCACGAGGACTCGACCGACTCCACTGAATCGGCAGTGGCCGATCACCCGAGGAAACGTCCACTGTGGCGTGAGATTCTGATCCTCGTTGTCGTCGCACTTGTCCTGAGTGTTGTCATTCAGAACTTCGTCGGACGCATTTTTCTGATCCCGTCGGAGTCCATGGAACCGACACTTCACGGATGCACCGGCTGCACGGGAGACAAGATCCTCGTCGACAGAATCAGCTATCGATTCGGGGATCCGCAACCTGGGGATGTGGTCGTGTTCAAGGGACCCGAGTCCTGGAACGACGAGTACAAATCCATTCGATCCGACAATTCGATTGTTCGCGCGTTTCAGGGACTCGGGTCCATCGTCGGCTTGGTTCCGCCGGACGAAAACGACCTCGTGAAGCGGGTAGTCGCGGTCGGTGGCCAAACCGTACAGTGCCTGTCCGAGGAAGAGGGGCTTCGAGTGAACGGCAAGCCGCTGACCGAGCCGTACATCGACAAGCGCATTCCGGGCAACGGTACCTCTTGTCAAGGAAGGTATTTCGGGCCGGTCACGGTTCCCGACGGGAACCTGTGGGTGATGGGCGACAACCGCGCCCATTCGAAGGATTCACGTTTCCATCTCGATGACGAACACAGTGGAACGGTGCCGATCGACAATGTCATCGGCAAGGTTCAATTGATCGTCCTTCCCTTCTCGCGGTGGGGAACTGTGAGCTCGTTCGATCCGCAGTGACAGATCGAATCAACCAGGTGGCCCGCATCTTCGGACGGCACAGTCGACATGGCTCCGCTTTCGGACGATCATCGAGCGCATCTGTTGCCGAGGGTAGGAGAACCACATGCGCGCTCGACGCATCACCGCCAATCTCAAAGTCGCCGATGTCGGAACCGCCAAGAGCTTCTACTCCGACTTTCTCGGCCTGAGCACCGAAGAGTTCAACATGGGGTGGGTCGCTCGCTTCACCTCTCCCGACACCGGCGCGAACGTACAGCTCGTCACGCACGACGCCACTGCAGCCGAGGACTCGGCCATCTCAGTCCACACGGACGACGTCGACGACGCCTACGAAGAGGCCCGCAGGCTCGGCTACGAAATCGTGCACCCCATAACGACCGAAGAGTGGGGTGTTCGCCGATTCCTCGTCCGGGCACCCGATGGCAACGTCGTCAACATCGTGCGACACCGGGACTGAACAGCGGAAAGAACCCCATTCGAGGTTTTAGGTCATTTGACCTAGAGTTAGGTGCATGACCGATTCATTGCAGTATTCAGCCGACGGCCCGATCCTCGTGGCCGGCGGATACGGAACCGTGGGCAGCGCCCTGACAGCGTTGCTCGCCCCCGACTTCCCACTACTCCTCACCGGACGCACCCCCGAGCGAGGCGACGAACTGGCCGGCCGTCACGGCGCTTCCGTCCGCCGCTGGGACCTCCTCGACCCGACACCCTTCGACGCGTCCGTACGCGCGGTCGTGTCGACGGTCAACGATCCCCACGATCGCGTCCTGTCCGCCGCCGTCGAGGCCGGCATTCCGTACGTGGACATCACCCGCTGGACAACCCGCGTCGCTCGCGCCGCCACTCTGGCGGGTCAGAAGTCGCCGAGCGCACCGGTGTACCTGTCGTCCGGATGGATGGGCGGAGTCACCAATATCGTCGCCGCAGCGCTGGCCGAGGAACTGGGTGGCGCGAGCACGATCGACGTCTCGATTCGCTACGACGTCAACGACATTGCCGGGCTCGACTCCGTCGACTTCATTGATCGTCTCGGCCAGGATTTCGAGGTGATGCAGCAAGGAAACCCGATCACCGTCAGCCCGTTGACGGATACACGCTGGGTCGACTTCCCCGGATCGCGCACCAAGGTCGGAAGAATCGACACTCCGGAACAATTCACGTTCCCCATGACCCTGGGCGCCGAAACTGCCAACACTCGAATAGGTTTCAGTTCGAATGCATCCACAACTGCGCTGCTCGCCGCCAAGAAGGTGGGTCTGTTCCGTTGGGGTCGCGGCGACCGCTTCACACCGCTACGACGCGGACTCCTGTACTCGCCAGGCAAGGGCGGGAGCGCGCAAGTACGCATCGATGTCACGGGCCCGAGCGGCACGACAAGCGCGACAATCGTCGACCGGCAGGGCCAGGCTCACCTCACCGCGGTGGGCGGCGCGCTGGCCGTCAGACGAGCCTTGGCCGACGATGCCCGGCCTGGAGTCACTTTCCCCGAATCGCTTCCGAACCCTCGCCGCACCGTCTCCGAGTTGGAGAGCTTCGGGGTGGCAGTATTGCGACCATGACCCTCTCCAAGGGCGCCGCCCGTGCGGCAGCACTTCTCGACGCAGCAGAACAGGTCCTCACTACTCAGGGCAATGCCAACTCGGCAATGCGCGATTTCGCAGCCGCGGCCGGAGTGCGGGTAGGACATCTGCAGCACTACTACCCCACCCGTGCAGATCTGATACGCGCAGTGATGTCACGTGCATTGACCCGCTCACTGGATCGCCTTGCCGTCGTCCCCGATACGGATCAGAGCCTTTCCCGCGAGGAATCCGAACACTTCATCGGAGTCCTGCTCGGAGAACAGGACGACCAGGCCACGGTGCGTCTGTACGTCGAAGTATGGGCCATTGCAGCGGCGGACCAAGAAGTCGCGGTCGTGCTTCGAGACTTCTACGCCCAGTACATCGCACACGTAGAGCGCGCAGTCGCGTGTGCACAACCGGAGCTGGATGCGGCGGAACTTGGCGCGACAGCGCAGACCATCGTGAGCCTGCTCGAGGGTTCCGCAATTCTCCGATCGGGAATCACCGGCCGAAAGTCCGAGGCTTCGGACCGAAAGCTCGTGGACACACTGCAGTACCTGATTCACGGGTCCTGACTCGGACGTATCGTAAAGCCCATGAGCGTTGCAAACGAATGGAGCCGAATCGAAGCGTGGTGCCGTACACACGCACCGGTGACGGCTGCAGCGTTTCAACCAGGACTCGGTGACGCCGTTATCGAGGAATTCGAAGCCTCGACCGGCGTCACGTGGCCCCAGGAACTTCGCGACCTGTATCGGGTTCACAACGGCAGCTTGACCCACGACGACCGGACCGGCCTCTTTCTCGGCAGCGTGCTCCCGGACAAATTCTTCTACCCCATCGACGTCGCAACCGAAGTTCGTCTCACTCTGCTCGAAACGTGGGACGAGATGATCTACGAGAATCCGGACCTCTACGCCGAGGACGAGATGGATCGACACGATCAACGCGACGCAGGCACTGCCGCAACCATGTTCATCCCTTCGTTCGTTCCCTTTGCCGGACTGGACGAGTATCACTACTTCGTCGACACACGCAACGGCGCACTCCATCATTGTGTGACCGAGTATGCGTCGGACGCCACTGACAACGGCGGTCCGGTCTGGGCGTCCATCTCGGTCATGTTGGGCGCCCATGCCGTAGCGCTGGAAACAGGATCAACGATCGGAGTGTGGAAACCCGTTGTCAGCAAGGGTGTTCTGGAATGGGAAGTCGACGCATGACACCCAAGCAGGATCCGACCCGTCGCACCCTCGCCGACGGGCGTCAGATCTTCTACTTCGACGATGCCGGCAGTACCCGCGCCCACTCTGCACGAGATTCCCGCGAATTGCCGGCTCTCGACCACTCGTCTCGGATGAGATTCGACGTTCTCACCGGGGAGTGGATCACCATGGCTTCGCATCGCATGACACGGACACATCTCCCCTCCGCCGCCGAATGTCCATTGTGCCCGACCGACGAAACACGCACGCCCACAGAGATACCCGACGGAGACTACGACGTCGCGGTGTTCGAGAATCGGTTTCCGAGCTTTGCCGCGGCGCCCGAGGAAGACATTGACAGTCCCGGAGACGGTGCGGGCGATCGCCCAGCGGCCGGTCACTGCGAAGTGATGTGCTTCTCGAGCGATCACACGGCGTCCGTCGCCGAGCTTCCACTCGAACGCATGCGCACGATTGTGGGTGCCTGGATTTCTCGGACCGAAGAGTTGTCGGCGGATCCGCTTGTGGAACAAGTGTTCTGCTTCGAGAACCGCGGCGAAGAAATCGGGGTGACACTCACCCATCCACACGGACAGATCTACGCATACCCGTATGTCACGCCACGCACCCGATCGATGCTGACGCAGGCGCACAAACACTTCGAGCGCACCGGTCGCTCACTACTCGCCGATGTTCTGGCGTTCGAGCGCGAGGACAAGGCCCGGTTGATCTACGACGGAGATCACTGGAGCGCCTACGTCCCGACCGCCGCACGATGGCCCATCGAGATTCACCTGGCACCGCACCGAGACGTCCCGGACCTCCCCTCGCTGAACGACCAAGAGCGCGAAGAGCTTGCGGTCGTCTACCAAGATGTCCTACGCCGTATCGATCGCTTCTATCCGGGCGTCGACCGGGTACCGTACATCGCGGCTTGGCACCAAGCTCCCGTCCGCATCAACCGACCTCTGGGTCGACTGCACCTTCAGCTGTTCTCGATCTTGCGCGCACCGGGCAAACTCAAATACCTCGCCGGGTCCGAGTCCGCCATGGGCGCCTGGGTGAACGACACCGTTCCCGAGGCAGTCGCGGCCCGTCTACGGGAGTTGAAATAGTGGATACCGTCTCGAACAATTCTGTGCTCCAACAGTTTCACGCCACCTACGGCTATCCGGCAACCGGAGTGTGGGCGGCACCCGGTCGAGTCAACCTGATCGGTGAACACACGGACTACAACGGTGGATTGTGCCTACCGGTCGCTCTCGAGCAGCGAACACTGGTTGCCGTCGCACTGCGCAGCGACGGGGTCGTCCGCGTGCACAGTCGGCAATCCGCCGAGACGTACACCGGGCCCCTCGGCGACATCGCCACAGGGTGGGCCGCCTACCCCACAGCCGTTCTGTGGTCTCTTGCGCGCAGAGGCCTCCCGATCGAAGGAATCGATCTTGCCGTCGACTCGTCGGTACCGGTCGGGGCCGGGCTGTCGAGCTCCGCTGCCCTCACCTGTTCGGTTGCGTTGGCCGTCAACGAACTTCATGATTCACCTTTCGCCCGCGATGAGCTGGTACAGGTGTGCATCCAGGCCGAGAACGACGGCGTCGGCGCACCGACCGGAGGGATGGATCAAACCATTGCCCTCTTTGCTCAGCCCTCGACTGCGCTCCTGCTGGACTGCCAGGACGGATCCACCGAACCCATACCTTTCGAACTCCACGGTGCAGGTTACGACCTGATCGTCATCGACACCCGGGTCAAACACTCACTCGCAGACGGACAGTACGGAATGCGGCGCTCTCAATGCGTCGCTGCAGCAGCAGCTCTCGGCGTCGGCAGCTTGCGAGAGGCTACAGCAGGCCAGGCCGAGACAGTGCGAGACCCGATCCTCCGGGCGCGGGCACGGCACGTCGTGACCGAGATCGAGAGGACGCGGAAGACCGCAGAACTTCTGCGCAACAGCAGATTCAGTGACGTCGGCGAGCTGTTCGACAACTCGCACGCCTCGTTGCGCGACGACTTCGAGGTCTCGTGTGAAGAACTCGACGTCGCCGTTGCCGCAGCACGACGCGGCGGCGCGATCGGTGCGCGGATGACCGGCGGCGGATTCGGAGGCTCGGCCATCGCGCTGGTTCCGGAAGGAAGCGGAGCGGAGGTCATCGCGTCGGTGAGCCGCGACTTTGCGGCGCGAGGTTGGCGAGCACCCCACTTTCTCGGCGTCGTTGCCGGGGGTTCGGCCGCCCGTCTCTGAGCGAACGGCACGTTCAGCGCACTGGAGGCGCCGAACGTACCGTTCGCCCTGGTTGGGGCACCTCGAGATCCCCCTCACATAAATAGTCATCTCAGATGCGAATTATGTAGGTTCGGGTCATGCAACTGACGCAGTTCACCGATCTGGGATTGCGCGTCGTCATGCGGTTGGCCGTACTCGACGCGGATGCCTCCCCCAGCACCCGGGATGTTGCACAGCAGCTCAACGTGTCGTACTCCCATGCCACCAAGGTGGTTACCCGACTCGGCGAGCTGGGCATCGTCACAACCAGGCGTGGCCGCGGCGGCGGACTGTCCATCACCGAACTCGGCCGCACCGCCACCATCGGCTGGCTGGCCCGACGCCTCGAAGGCCCGGGTGAAGTCGTCGACTGCGAAGGCGACAAACCGTGCCCCCTGCGCGGAGGTTGCCTCCTTCGGAGCGCATTGCGCGACGCCCAGGAAGCTTTTTTCGTTTCACTCGACGCGGTCACGATCGAAGACGTCATCCGGCAGCCGTCCAAAACTGTTCTGCTTCGCCTCACCACTCGGAGCGACGAAGCAGGCTGATCAATCGAATTTCGACCGAACGGAGCAGCTCATGCTTTCCCCACAGTCAACCGAGGTCATTCGCGCCACCCTTCCCGTGGTCGGCGCCGCCATCGGCGATATCACAACCCTGTTCTACCGCAAGATGTTCGACGCACATCCCGAGCTTGAACGCGATCTGTTCAATCGCGGCAATCAAAAACAGGGTGAACAGCAAAAGGCTCTCGCCGGCGCCATTGCGGCATTCGCGACGCTTCAGCTCGAACCGGACAGCGACAAGGTCGATCTCATCCTCTCACGTATCGCCCACAAGCATGCGTCGCTGGGAATCACGCCCGACCAGTACGCAATCGTGCACGAACACCTCTTTGCCTCAATCGTCGAAATACTCGGCGATGCAGTCACTCCCGACGTCGCAGCGGCCTGGGACGAGGTCTACTGGCTTATGGCGGAAACCCTCATCACGATGGAGCGCGGCCTCTACCAACTCGCCGGCGTCGACCCCGGTGACGTCTGGCGCACGGTCAGGATCAGCGACCGCGTCCTTCAGTCCGCCGACACCGTCTCACTGACGCTCACGTCGCTCGACGGTAGCGCGCTCCCCACCTTCGCTCCCGGACAGTATCTTTCAGTCGGGGTTACGCTGCCCGACGGCGCTCGCCAGATTCGCCAGTACAGCCTGTGTTCGATACCGAGCAGCGCGGACTGGCGGATCAGCGTCAAGCGAATCTCCGGAACTCCTGACGGCGAAGTGTCGAACTTCCTCTACAACAACGTATTCGAAGGACAAGAACTCTCCGTCACCACGCCTTTCGGTGATCTCACCATGCCGGATGACAACTCACCCCTCCTACTCGCATCGGCCGGAATCGGGTGCACACCGATGATCGGGATGCTCAATCATCTCGTGGACACCGGCGCTGACCGTTCGGTCTCTGTCATTCACGCTGATCGATCCATTGCGGATCATGCTCACCGCGCAGAACTCAGCACACTCGTCGACCAGATTCCCGCCGCAACCCTGCACCGTTGGTACGAGGATCTCGGCACGCACGTTGCGTTCGGATCGGTTCACGAAGGACGGGCGGATTTGCAAGATATTGCAGTCGAGCCCGATACCCAAGCCTTCCTTTGCGGGCCGATGCCCTTCATGTTGGCGATGCGCGCATCGTTGCTCGAACGGGATGTCCCGGCGCAGAATATCCACTACGAGGTCTTCGGACCGGACAGCTGGGCCAACACCTGAGCGGACCACTGCCTGCGAACTGGACCTTGGCGCGCGACTGCAAACCCTTGTGTACTCGACGAAACATACGCATCGAGTAGTGGGAGACCGACATGATCGCGTCAGCGTCGATGACGGGAGTCGCGCTGATCGCCCTCGCGATGGTTCTGACTCCGGGCCCCAACATGATCTATCTGGTGTCCCGCAGCATCAGCCAGGGCCGCCGGGCAGGTTTGATCTCGCTCAGCGGAGTCGCCACCGGATTTCTGGTCTACCTCGCCGCCACCTGTGCCGGGCTGACAGCGGTTCTCTTCGCCGTACCCGCGGTGTTCACCGCGGTCAAAATCGGCGGCGCCCTGTATCTGGCCTATCTCGCCTGGTCGACGCTCCGACCAGGCGGGAAGTCCGCCTTCGAGGTGGGCGAAGTCGACCGCCACGGCAGCGGTCGACTGTTCGGGATGGGTCTGACCACCAATCTGCTCAATCCCAAGATCGCCCTGATGTACGCGGCGCTCATCCCCCAATTCGTTGATCCCGCTGCGGGACCCGTCTGGCAGCAAGCGCTGATACTCGGCGGAGTGCAGATCCTGGTGGCAGTCACCGTCAACGCGTTGATCGTGTGCTGTGCGGCAGCCGTGTCGACCTTCCTCATGGCGCGTCCGGTGTGGATGCGGGCTCAGAAATGGCTAGCGGGTGGCATTCTCGGAATCTTCGCCACCCGCATGGCACTCGAGTAGTCTTCAGTCCTTAGGACGCTGGTCGATCAGGCGACGCGCTTTGCCGATCGAGCGTTCGAGTCCGCCGGGTTCGAGAACGTTCACCTCGACCGTGACACCTATCTTGTTCTTCACCAGCTTCTGCAACGCGGAAGACGCTGCCGCGTGATCGGAAATTGCCGCGTCAGGGCGAGCCTCGACGCGCACTGTCAGAG